>NZ_JACEGK010000006.1:0-42438 GCF_056859195.1 Streptomyces sp. NH27 | reverse complement strand
GGATAAGGGCCGTCGCCGACAGCGTTTCCCACCCCTCGGCTGCACAAGGTCGTTCTACCAGTGGGTAACAACGTCTGGCGTACCCCGGGTAACAGCCTCTATGGTGCGTTCATGCCAGATCTGCCGAACGTCGTGCTGTGGTCGGTGCCGGCCTTCGTGCTGCTCACCGTCGTGGAGTTGGTGAGCTATCGGATCCACCCCGACGAGGACGCCGCCGGATACGCCGGCAAGGACACCGCCGCCAGCCTGTCCATGGGCGCCGGCAGCCTCTTCACCGACGCGCTGTGGAAGATCCCGATCGTGGCGGTCTACTCCGCGCTGTACGCGCTGACGCCGCTGCGGGTGCCGCTGCACTGGTGGACCCTGCTCCTGGTGCTGCTGGCACAGGACTTCTGCTACTACTGGTCGCACCGCGGGCACCATGTGATCCGCGTGCTGTGGGCCTGTCACGTCGTGCACCACTCCAGCCGCAACTTCAACCTCTCCACGGCGCTGCGCCAGCCCTGGACCAGCCTCACCTCCTGGCCGTTCTACCTGCCGATGGTCGCGCTCGGCGTGCACCCGGCCGCGCTCGCGTTCTGCACATCGGTCAACCTCGTCTACCAGTTCTGGATTCACACCGAACGGGTCGACAAGCTGCCGCGCGCGGCCGAGTTCGTCCTCAACACCCCCTCGCACCACCGCGTGCACCACGCCTCCCAAGGCGGCTACCTCGACCGCAACTTCGGCGGCATCCTCATCGTCTGGGACCGCCTGTTCGGCTCCTTCACCGCGGAGACCGAGCGGCCGGTGTTCGGGTTGACGAAGAACATCGCCACGTACAACCCGCTGCGGGTCGCCACCCACGAGTACGCGGCCATCGCCCGCGACTTCGCGGCTGCCCGGACCTGGCGCGACCGGCTCCGCCACCTCTACCTCGGCCCAGGCTGGCAGCCGGCGGCTTCCGTCGTGGATGCGGGAGGTGCGGTACGTGCGGGTGACGTGGGAGGCGTGGAAGGTGCGGGGGATGCGGGGGAGCGCGCGTCCGTGGGGCTCGGCGTGGGCGGCGCCCCTGACCGTGACGGCGCCGCGGCCGGCCCGCGGGCCCGGCGCTCGCGCTGACGCCACCGGCCGCCGCCCCGGGCCGTCGCCACGCCGCCGCCCCGGCCGTTACGGGCCCGGGGAAGCGTCGAAGCAACGGCTTCAACAAAATGTTGCAAGGGTGTGAGTCGCGTACGCTGCGGCGGTACCCGCATCCGCATCCGCACCCGCGCGAGCCGCCGTATCGACGTCAGCGCGATCTAGTGTGGAGGCGAGGAAGCGGCAGCGGGCGCCACGCGGGCGTCCCGGCGGGAGAGGAGGAGCCGTGCTCGTCGACACCTACGGGCGGATCGCCACGGACCTCCGGGTCTCGCTGACCGACCGCTGCAACCTGCGCTGCACGTACTGCATGCCCGAGGAGGGCATGCAGTGGCTGGCCAAGCCCGACCTGCTCACCGACGACGAGATCGTCCGGCTGATCCGCGTCGCCGTCACCGAACTCGGCGTCACGGACGTGCGCTTCACCGGCGGCGAGCCGCTGCTGCGGCCCGGCCTGGTCGGCATCGTGGAGCGCTGCGCCGCGCTGCGGCCGCGCCCCCGGCTCTCGCTGACCACCAACGGGATCGGGCTGCGCCGTACCGCCGCCGCCCTGCGGACCGCGGGCCTGGACCGGGTCAACGTGTCGCTCGACACCCTGCGCCCGGACGTCTTCCGCACCCTGACCCGCCGCGACCGGCACCACGACGTGCTGGACGGCCTGGCCGCCGCCCGCGCCGCCGGGCTCACGCCGGTCAAGGTCAACACCGTGCTGATGCGCGGGGTCAACGACGACGAGGCGCCCGACCTGCTGAGCTGGGCACTGGCCGAGGGCTACGAACTGCGGTTCATCGAGCAGATGCCGCTGGACGCCCAACACGGCTGGCAGCGCTCCGACATGGTCACCGCCGACGAGATCCTGACCGCGCTCCGGACCCGCTTCGCGCTCACCGCCGAGGGCGAGTCGATCCGCGGCCACGCGCCGGCCGAACGCTGGCTGGTGGACGGCGGCCCGGTCCGGGTCGGGGTGATCGGTTCGGTCACCCGGCCGTTCTGCCGCGCCTGCGACCGGACCCGGCTGACGGCCGACGGTCAGGTGCGCAACTGCCTGTTCGCCCGCGAGGAGTCCGATCTGCGCGGCGCGCTGCGTTCCGGTGCCGCGGACGCCGAGGTCGCCGAGCTGTGGAAGGCGGCGATGTGGGGCAAGAAGGCGGGCTCGGGCCTGGACGACCCGTCCTTCCTCCAGCCGGACCGTCCGATGTCAGCTATCGGCGGCTGACCGCGCCTCCCACTCCGTCAGCAGCACCACGTCCTTCAGGAAGCCGCGCACCCCGAGGAACTGGGACAGGTGCTCGCGGTGTTCCTCGCAGGCCAGCCAGGTCTTGCGCCGCTCCGGTGTGTGCAGCTTGGGGTTGTTCCAGGCCAGTACCCACACAGCGGCCGCCCGGCAGCCCTTCGCCGAGCAGGTCGGCGTCTCGTCGCTCATGGCACCCAGTAAACACGGCGACGCCGGGCAGCCACGGGGGGAGCCGCCCGGCGTCGGTCCATCGCTCCGACGGGGGATGCGGAGCGCGTACCGCAGTATGTCACGCGGTCGGCCGCTCGTGGAGGGGAAATCCGATGATTGATCTGAGCCTTTCTTGAGCTTCCCGGTCGACCGTCATAGGTCTAGACCGGAGGTCGACGGAAACGGCGGGGTCAGCCCGCGTCCGGGTGTTCGCCGACCGGCTCATCGACCCGCTCGGGGGCGCGCTCCGCGGCCGCTTCCACCCTCGACGGCTCCAGCGCCGGCCGGGACAGCGGCGGGACGTAGGAGGAGGTGGGCAGGTGGGGCGTGTTCTCCCGCCCGCCGTTGGCGAATACCACGGCCACGTAGGGCAGCAGCAGACCCACCACGAGCGTCGCCCAGGCCAGCGGCCGTTCGATGTTCCACAGCACCACCGTGAGGACCACGGAGACGGTACGGATCGACATCGAGATGATGTAGCGCCGCTGGCGCCCGCGTACGTCGTCGGTGAGCCCGGTCCGTGCCCCGGTGATCTGGAAGATCTCCGGCCCGCCCTGCTTCCCCATTCCGCTCCACCGCCTGCTCCATACACCCGGACCGTGCCGATCACGGGTCACGACACCTGGTGCCCGGTAGGTCCAAGGTACGCCGCCGTGCTGCCGCGCAGCAGGGCGGGGCGGGCCCGTGTGCGGTGCCGGACCTGCGTCCGACGTGTTGGACCGGCCGGCACATGGAGGGCGGCGTCGCGGGCCGATGGCTCTCGCCCGGCCGGCTTCTCCTCGGTCACCACCGGCTCCGCCATGGCTATCTCGTCGGCACCGCCCGGACTCGGCCCCCGACCGCTCCTTCTCCCATCCACCATTTCCCGGTCGGTCCTATGTCACTGCCCGACATGCGGCGTAGACCACTCGGACGGACACTGGCGGGACGGCTGCCGGGCACCCGCCGTCCGGCCGGAGGAGGCGAGCGGCATGGGTTGGTTGTGGGCGATCATCGTCGGCCTTGTGCTCGGTCTGATCGCAAAAGCGATCATCCCGGGAAAGCAGAGTTTGCCCCTGTGGCTCACTCTGATCTGCGGTATGGGCGGCAGCGCGCTCGGCAACGGCGTGTCCAGGTGGCTCGGCGTCCGCGACACCAAGGGCATCGACTGGACCCGGCACGTCCTCCAACTGATCGGCGCGATCGTGCTGGTGGCTGTCGGCGACGCGCTGTGGTCCGCGCACAGGCGGCGGAAGCACACGACGACGGTGTGACGCTCGTACGCGGGGCGATGGGGGCGGCGCGGGGGCGGATGTCGGCGCGTGGCCGGCACGACGGGGATTGCGTGGGGGTACGACGGTGCCGGCTCAGCCGCGCGGCGCCCGCCGCGGCTCCCCGGGCTCCGGCAACTGCCGCAGCCACTGCGGCGGTACCCGGTCGGTGAGCCACACTCCGTTCGCACTGAGCCGGAACTCGTGGCCGTCGGCGGCCAGTCCCGCCGCGTCCACCGCCAGCACCACCGGGCGGCCGTGCCGCGAACCCACGCGCGCGGCCGTCTCGGTGTCCGCGGACAGGTGCACGTCCCGCCGGGACATCGGCCGCAGCCCGTCCCGCCAGATGAGCGGCAGCGTGGCCGCCGCGGTGCCGTGGTAGAGCTCCGCCGGGGGAGTGGCGGCGGACAAGCCCAGTTCCACCGGCACCGAGTGGCCCTGGCTGGCCCGTATCCGGCGGCCGTCCACGGAGTAGGCGAACCTGCGCTTGTTGTTCGTCGCGACCACGTGGTCCAGGTCGGCGCGCGAGATACGGCGGCCCTTGGCGGCGCACCCGGCGAGCAACTCGTCGACCTCCACCCAGCCCGCCTCGTCGAGCGTGATGCCGACGGCCTGCGGATCGTGCCGCAGCACCAGCGACAGGAACTTCGAGACCTTGACGGTCTGCTTCTCGTCGAGCATGTGGCCCTCCTCGGCCGGGGCCGGCCGGGTCCGTCCCGGCCGGCCCGTGCCGGTCAGACGCCCTGGCTGACCGAACTCATGTTGAAATCGGGAATCCGCAGCGCCGGGGTGGCGGCGCGGGTGAAGTAGTCGCCCCACTCACGGGGCAGGGTGCGCTCGGTGCGGCCCGCCTCGGTGGCCCGGCCCAGCAGGTCGACCGGCGACTCGTTGAACCGGAAGTTGTTCACCGCGCCGGTCACCTCGCCGCCCTCCACCAGATACACGCCGTCCCGGGTCAGGCCGGTCAGCAGCAGCGTCGCCGGGTCCACCTCGCGGATGTACCACAGGCAGGTCAGCAGCAGGCCGCGCTCGGTGTCGGCGACCATCTCCTCCAGCGACCGGGTGCCGCCGGCGTCCAGCACCATGTTGTCCACCGCGGGTGCGAGCGGCACCCCGGTCAGCTCGGCGCTGTGCCGGGTGGTGACCAGCTGGTTGAGGGTGCCCTCGCGGACCCAGTCCACCGGGCCGAGCGGCAGTCCGTTGTCGAAGACCGACGAGTCGTCGTCCGACGCGTGCGCGATGACGAACGGCGCGGCCTCCAGGCCGGGTTCGGCCGGGTCGCTGCGCAACGTCAGCGGCAGCGCGGCGATCTTCTCGCCGATCCGGGTGCCGCCACCGGTGCTGGAGAACACCGTGCGGCCCTCGCCCGCGTCGCGGGCCCCGGACGACCACAGCTGGTAGATCAGCAGGTCCGCGACCGCGGTGGGCGGCAGCAGCGTTTCGTACCGCCCGGCGGGCAGGTCCACCTTGCGCTCCGCCCAGACCAGGCGCTGCGCCAACTCGGTGTCCAGCGCCAGCGGATCGACGTCGGTGAAGTCGCGGGTGGAGCGGCCCGCCCACGCGGAGCGGGTGCGGTCGGGCGATTTCGCGTTCACCTCAAGGGTGCCGGACGGCTGGTCGTGCCGCAGCCGCAGCCCGGTGGAGGCGCCCAGGTAGGTGGAGGTCACGTAGTGGTGCGCGAAGCCGTACAGCTCCCGGCCGCCGGCGCGGGCGGTGCCGAACGCCTCGCCCAGCGCGGGCGCGAAGGCCGCGAACACGTCGGAGGAGGTCTCCGCGGGCGGCGCGGTGAAGTCGGCCGACGGGGCGCGGCCGGCCACCAGCGGCTGGGCGTCCTCCGCGGGCCCGGCCGCCTTGGCCGCCGCCTCCGCGGCCCGCACCAGCGGTTCCAGCTCGTCGGCGGTCACCGCGGAGCGCGACACCATGCCGGAGGCGGTGCCCTGGGCGCCGTCGACCGTGGCGATCACCGTGAGCGTACGGCCGCGGGTCACGCCGTTGGTGGTCAGCGCGTTGGCCGCCCAGCGCAGATTGGTGCTGGACTCCTCGTCCGCGATCACCACGCAGCCGTCGGCCCGGGACAGCGCCAGGGCGCGTTCGACGATCTCGTGCGGCTTGGTCGCCGCGCTGCTGGCACTGCTGCTCATCGGCCGGCCTCCTGCGTGGTGTTGAGAATGCTGACGTCCCGGAAGAGGGCCGACGGGCAGCCGTGGCTGACCGCCGCGACCTGGCCCGGCTGGGCCTTGCCACAGTTGAACGCGCCGCCGAGCACGTAGGTCTGCGGGCCGCCGACCGCGGCCATGGAGCCCCAGAAGTCGGTGGTGGTGGCCTGGTAGGCGACGTCCTTGAGCTGGCCGGCGAGCTTGCCGTGCTCGATCCGGAAGAACCGCTGGCCGGTGAACTGGAAGTTGTACCGCTGCATGTCGATGGACCAGGAGCGGTCGCCGACCACGTAGATCCCGCGGTCGACCGAGCCGATCAACTCCTCGGTGGACGGGCCGTCCGGCGCGGGCTGCAGCGACACGTTCGCCATGCGCTGCACCGGGACATGGCCGGGGGAGTCGGCGTAGGCGCAGCCGTTGGACCGCTCGAAACCGGTGAGCTCGGCGATCCGCCGGTCGAGCTGATAGCCGACCAGGACGCCGTCGCGCACCAGGTCCCAGGACTGGCCGGCCACGCCTTCGTCGTCGAACCCGACGGTGGCCAGGCCGTGTTCGGCGGTGCGGTCCCCGGTCACGTTCATGTGCGAGGAGCCGTACTTCAAGATGCCGAGCTGGTCGAAGGTGGCGAAGGAGGTGCCCGCGTACGCCGCTTCGTATCCCAACGCGCGGTCCAGCTCGGTGGCGTGGCCGACCGACTCGTGGATGGTCAGCCACAGGTTCGACGGGTCGACCACCAGGTCGTACCGTCCCGCTTCCACCGAGGGGGCGCGCATCTTCTCGGCGAGCAGGCCCGGGATCGCGGCCAACTCGCCGTCCCAGTCCCAGGTGTCGCCGGTCAGATACTCCCAGCCGCGGCCGACCGGCGGGGCGAGGGTGCGCATCGAGTCGAAGTCGCCGCTGTCCGGGTCGACCGACACGGCCGTCAGCGACGGGTGCAGCCGGATCCGCTGCTGGGTGGTGCTGGTGCCGGCGGTGTCGGCGTAGACCTTGTTCTCCTGCACGGTCAGCAGCGACGCGTCCACATGGGAGACGCCGTCGGCGGCCAGCAGCCGCGAGCTCCACTCGGCGAGCAGACCGGTCTTCTCCTCGTCGGGCACCTCGAACGGATTGACCTCGTAGGCCGACACCCAGGTGCGGTCCGAGTACACCGGCTCGGCGGCCAACTCCACCCTGCCTTCGGCGGAGGGACCCCCATGGGAGCTGGCGGCGGCGATCACCTTCGCCGACAGCCTGGCCATCGCGACGGCCTGCGCCGCGACCTTCGCCGCGCCGTCCATCGTCAGGTCCACGCCGGCGGCGAAGCCCCACGCCCCGCTGTGCACCACGCGCACCGCGTACCCCAGGTCCGTGGAGTCGGAGGCGCCGGCCGGCCGGGCGTCCCGCAACCGCCATGCCGCACTGCGCACCCGCTCCAGCCGGAAGTCCGCATGCTCAACGCCCAGCGCCCGCGCCCTCGCCAGCGCGGCGTCGGCCAGCGCGCGCAACGGCAACGCCACGAACGACTCATCCACCTCATGCGGCACGACGATCTTCCCTTCCTTCGCGTCTTCGCAGTGAACCATGTCGCGCGCTGTGCGGTCTTCGCCATAACGTTCCTCAGCGCCGGTAGGGTGAGGGGCGCCGGTCGCCCGGAGGTCGGGACGGTGCGACCGAACTCAGGTGTGTGCAAAAGGGAGATCGCCTTACACCGTGGATGTCTTCAGAGTTCACCAGCAGCTCATCGCCGACTACGACGCCTTCACCAGCTCTCTGGTCGGCGTGCGGAATCCCGAGATCCAGCGGCACTTGGACGACGAGAGAAGTCGCAAGGCCCGCTGGCCGGACCCCCGGATCTCCCTGAATCCGAATTTCCGCAGCGGCGGCACGGTTGCCCAGCTCACCGAGGAGTTGGCCCTGCAGCCCGAGTGCCGGAGCTACTTCCGGCACAAGGACCATGAGCGCGACCCTGGCGAGCGCACTCTTTCCCTGTACCGCCACCAGCGGCAGGCCCTCGAAGCGGCGTCATCCGGCGACTCGTTCGTGCTGACGACCGGTACCGGGTCGGGCAAGAGCCTCGGCTACATCCTTCCGATCGTCAACGACGTGCTGAAGCATCCGAACCCGCACGGGATCTCGGCGATTGTCGTGTACCCGATGAACGCCCTGGCCAACAGCCAGGTGTACGAGCTGCGGCGCTACTTGGAATGGGGAATTCCGGAAGAGCGTCGCCGGGTCACCTTCGCCCGCTACACCGGTCAGGAGAAGGCAGACCAGAAGAGCGCGGCGCTGCGGTTGAAGCCGGACATCCTGCTGACCAACTACGTCATGCTGGAATATCTGCTGACCCGGCCGGAAGAACGCCACGAGCTCATCAGCGCCGCCCGAGGGCTCCGCTTCCTGGCGCTCGACGAACTCCACACCTACCGCGGCCGCCAGGGCGCGGACGTGGCCATGCTGGTGCGCAGGTTGCGCGACGCCTGCGAAGCGCCGTTGCTGCAGTGCATCGGCACATCGGCGACCATGGCCAGCGCCCGCACTTTCAGGCAGGCGCAGATCGCGGTATCGGACGTAGCAACACGTATCTTCGGCACCTTGGTCCGTCCCGAGCAGGTGATCGGTGAGACGCTTGAGCGGGCCACCGACCCCGGCCCCGATATTCCTGCCGTAGCCCACCGTGAGGCACTCGCCCAGGCCGTCCGACGGGCTGCCGAGCCCTCCCCGGAACTGTCACGTGACTACCGCGCCTTGTCCGCCGACCCGCTCGCGGTCTGGATCGAGGACGCCTTCGGTCTCACCCGGGAGCCCGACACCGGCCAGCTGGTCAGGCGCGCTCCCATCACCGTCCAGCAGGCCGCCGTGGATCTTGCCGGGGACAGCCGTGTTCCTGTCCAGACGTGCGGTACTGCGATCGAGGCGATGCTCAGGGCAGGCGCGCGCGTGTTCCACCCAGATCACAAACGCCCTCTCTTCGCCTTCCGGTTGCATCAGTTCCTGTCCAAAGGCGACACGGTCTACACGAGCTTCGATCTACCGACGGAAGGGCGCCACCTCACCAGCCAGTACCAGGTGAGCGTGCCCAACGCGCCGCAGAAGCCGCTCATCCCGCTTGCCTTCTGCCGCGACTGCGGGCACGAGTACATGGTCGTCACGCGGGAACGGGAGGCTGTCGACGACCGCTTCGTCGCCCGTCGGGACCCGGATGCCCCGGCTGAAGAGGGTGACGGCTACCTCTACGCCAGCCCGGAGCGCCCGTGGCCGACGGAAGCCGACGAGATCCTCGCCCGGCTGCCCGACAGTTGGGTCGAGACGGGCAACGACGGACGCCAGGTCGTCAAGGCCCGCGCCAATGATCTGCCGCGAGAGGTCCAAGTGGCCCCGGACGGCCGGATCGTGCAGGGACCGGACGGACTGCGAGCCTGGTGGATGCCGGCGCCGTTCCGCTTCTGCCTGCGCTGCCGGGTCTCCTACGAGCAACTCCGGGTCAGCGACTTCGCCAAACTGGCGACCTTCTCCGCAGAAGGTCGCAGCTCGGCCGTCTCGCTCATCAGCGCCAGTATCGTGCGTTCCCTGCGCGGTGACGAAGGGCTCGACGACCCGGCCAGGAAGCTGCTCACTTTCGTCGACAACCGTCAGGACGCCAGTCTCCAGGCCGGACACTTCAACGATTTCGCCCAGGTCACCCAGGTACGTGGTGCTCTCTACCGGGCTCTTGCGCAGGCCGGGCCCGGCGGCCTGCGCCACGACGTGCTCCCCGAAGCGGTCACTGGCGCCCTCGGGCTGGACATGGACGTGTTCGCGCGCAACCCGCATGCCCGTCACCTTCAGCGCGAGCTGGCGCATGCGGCTCTGCGATCCGTTCTCGCCTACCGCGTCTACGCCGATCTGGAACGCGGCTGGCGGATCACGATGCCCAACCTGTCCCAGACCGGGTTGCTGAGTTTCGCCTACACCTCTCTCGACGAGATCGCCGCGGACCAGCAGTGCTGGCAGGACGCGCACTGGGCGCTGGTAGATGATTCGCCGGCCCACCGGACGAAGTTGGCCCGCACGCTGCTGGACGAGCTGCGCCGCTCGCTGGCCGTCGACGAACCACTGCTGACAGTGGACGGTTTCGAGGACCTGGTGCGGAGATCCGACGCACACCTGCTCGGTGTGTGGGCGGTCCCGCCCAGGGAACCGCGGGTGGCCTCGCGCGCGGTGTTCGCCGGTCCCAGCCCCAAGGGTTCCCGGTCCCACGACGACACGGTCCACCTCAGCGGCCTGGGGGCGTACGGACGGTACCTGCGGCGCCCCGGCCAGTTCGCCGCGCTGCCGCAGCTGGCCGGGAGACGTATGGCCGTGGCCGACGCTGACGCGGTGATCCGCAGCCTGCTGAAGATCCTCGAAAAGGAAGGGCTGGTGCGCGTCGCACGCGAGGAGAAGGATGGTTCGCTGGGTTACCAGGTGAGCACGGCCGCCTTGTGCTGGCTGCCCGGCGACGGGACCCACCCCGAGCCCGATCCACTGCGGAAGGTCGGCGACGTGGGCGCGGAACCGCGCGTCAACACGTACTTCCGCGACCTGTACCAGTTCACCGCCGCCGGCTTGAGTGGGCTGGTCGCCCGCGAGCACACCGCACAGGTTCCCGCCGACCTCAGACGGGATCGGGAAGATGCGTTCCGCACCGGGGAACTGCAACTGATGTACTGCTCGCCGACCATGGAACTCGGCGTGGACATCGCCACGTTGAACGCGGTGGCGATGCGCAACGTGCCGCCGACCCCCGCCAATTACGCGCAGCGCTCGGGACGGGCAGGGCGGTCCGGGCAGCCCGCGCTGGTCACGACATACTGCTCCACCGGCAGCGCCCATGACCAGTACTACTTCCGCCGACCCGAGCTGATGGTCTCCGGCAGCGTCACACCGCCCCGGCTCGACCTCGGCAACGAGGAGTTGCTGAGCTCTCACGTCCGCGCCATCTGGCTCGCCGAGACCGGAGTGGCGCTCGGTTCGAAGCTCACCGAGCTCATTGATGCCGAAGCACCCGCACCGGCTCCGGGAGAAGACGCTCCTCTGCCGCTGACAGCCACGATGCGAGTGAACCTCGACGACGAAGGTGCCCGGCGCCGAGCTATCGCCCGGGCTACCGAGGTGCTGGCTCCGCTCGTTCCCGAACTGGCCGAGCGCACCAGTTGGTGGCACGACAGTTGGATAGAGGACACCGTGCGCGGCGCCCTCGGCCGCCTCGACCGAGCATGTGACCGCTGGCGCCGGCTCTACCGGGCCGCCCAGGCGGAAGCAGAGCAGCAGCACCGCATCGTGGGCGACCTGTCGGTCGCGCCCAAGAAGCGCAACCAGGCCGCAGCCCGGCGTGCTGAGGCCGAGAACCAGCAGGCGCTTTTGCGCAACGAGGAGAGCAGCGAGGACTCGTTCAGCGACTTCTACTCCTACCGCTACTTCGCCTCCGAGGGATTCCTGCCTGGTTACTCCTTCCCGAGGCTGCCGCTCGCCGCCTACATCCCCGGCCAGCGCACCGAAGGCAGGCTCGGCCAGAAGAACGGCAGCTACATCCAGCGCCCCCGGTTCATCGCCATCGGCGAGTTCGGACCCGGCGCGCTCATCTACCACGAGGGCCACCGGTACGCCGTCGACCGGGTCCAGGTGCCGTACGGCGCGACCCCAGGCCAGGTCGCCACCAACGACGTCAAAGTATGTGACAGCTGCGGCTATTGGCACGACCGCAAGAGCGGCGCCGACCGCTGCGACGGCTGCGGAGCCCGGCTCACCCGCATCCTCAGCCGGCTGATGCACCTGAGCACGGTCTATGCCTCGCCTCGCCGCCGGATCTCCTCCGATGAGGAGGAGCGGCTGCGGGCCGGCTTCGAGCTGCGTACCTTCTTCCGCTTCAACGCGGGCGCGGGTCAGCGCCCCGGCGAACTCGGCGCGACCGTCTTCGGAGCCGACGGTCCCGTCGCCCGGATCACCTATGGCGACACCGCGGCCCTGCGCGTGGTCAATCTCGGATATCGCAAGCGCAAACACCGTGCGGACACTGGCTTCTGGCTCAATCCGGCCGACGGCAAATGGCTGGGCACCGGCAAGGCCGAGGCACTCACGGAAACGGCCTCCGAGGACGAAGGGCTCAGCCCGTTCTCCAGCGCCGACCGCCCCATGCAGGTCATCCCGTATGTCGAGGACCACAAGAACATCGCGGTCGTGCGCCTGTCGGAGCCGGTCGACGAGACGACCGCAGTGACGGTCCGCTACGCCCTGGAGCGGGGCATCGAGGCGTTCTACCAACTGGAGGACTCCGAATTGGGCAGCGAGGATCTGCCCGACGACGAGGACCGGGCCAGAATGCTCCTTGTCGAGGGTGCGGAGGGCGGCGCGGGAGTGCTCCGGTTGCTGCATGACGACGAGCAGGCGCTGGCCGATGTGGCGCGCGCAGCGCTGAAGATCATCCACTACGACCCGGACAGTGGCGAGGACCAGGATCGGGCCGACGGCGCCCACGAACGCTGCGAACTCGGTTGCTACGACTGCCTGCTGTCCTACACCAACCAGCGCTACCACACCCGCATCAACCGGCACCTGGCGGTGGGTGTCCTGATGGCGCTCGCGAAGTCCCGGACCAGCCCGGACCGTGCCCCTGCCGCCGATCCCCAGGAGGCCGCCGCCGGCCTTGCGACCAAGGCGGAGCACCCGGTGGGCGGCCCCTTTGTCGAGTGGCTGCGCGAGTGCGGGCACCGGCTTCCCGACCTGGCCTCGATGGAGGCAGCGGACACGGGAGTGGTGCCGGACTTCATCTACTATCTGCCGGGTGCGGAGGTCGCGGTCTTCCTGGAGACCTCCGGTCTTGCCGGGCTGCAACACGACGAGCGCGCCTCGTACCGGCTGATGAACGCCGGCTGGCTGGTGATCACCGTGCCGGGCGACGACGAAGAGGACTGGGAGCAGACAGTGCGCAGCCATCCGGACGTCTTCGGCACCGGGCACGGTGTCCGATGACACCCTTGGCGACAACCTCACCCACCCCCGGCACCCTGGTCTCGGCGCGTGGCCGTGACTGGGTGGTGCTTCCTGGCACGACCGAGGACCTGGTGATCGCCCGTCCGCTGGACGGCGACGTCGAGTTCACCGCCGGTCTCTTTCCCGACGAGGTCGGCACTCCCGGGTTCGGGCTGCCCGTCCTGGGCAGCGACGAGGTCGGCGACCACACGTCCGCGGGCCTCCTGCGCACGGCGTTGCGGATCGCGTCTGCCTCGTCGGCCGGTCCCTTCCGCAGCCTTGCCGGGATCGCCGTCCAGCCACGCCAGTACCAGCTCGTGCCGCTGATGATGGCGCTGCGTATGGACACCGTACGGTTGCTGGTCGCCGACGATGTCGGCATCGGGAAGACTGTTGAGGCTGCCCTCATCGCCAAGGAACTGCTCGAACAGGGTTCGGCTGCTCGGATGGCAGTGCTGTGCGGGCCGGCGCTGGCCGACCAGTGGCAGCGTGAACTACGGGAGAAGTTCGGACTGGAGGCAGAACTCGTCCTGCCTTCCACCGCGGATCGTCTGCAGAAGAGCGTCGGCGGTGACGGCCGTACCATCTTCGACCACTACCGCTGCACGGTCGTGTCCACCGACTTCATCAAGCAGCGCGACCGGCGCGAGGTGTTCCTTCGGACCTGCCCGGACCTGCTCATCGTCGACGAGGCCCACACCTGCGTCGGCACCGGCTCCGGCCACCAGCTGCGGTACGAACTGCTGTCCCAGCTCGCCACCGACCCCCAACGTCACCTGGTCCTCGTCACCGCCACCCCGCACAGCGGAGATCCGGTCGCCTTCGCGAAACTCACCGGGCTGCTGTCCGCAGACCTCAGCGAGCTCGACCCGAAGTTGCCCGCCCACCGCGATCGGTTGGCGCGCCACATGGTGCAGCGTCGCCGCGGCGACATCCGCTCGTTCTTCGGCCAGAACACGCCGTTCCCCCGCGACCGCAAACTCGGCGACACCCCGTACCGGCTCGACGAGGACTACGCACGCTTCGTCGCGGACATCCTGGCCTACTCCCGTGAGCAGGTCCGCCGCCCCAGCGGTGCCCTGCGGCAGCGTCTGAGCTGGTGGTCGGTCCTGGCATTGCTGCGCTGCGTGCTGTCGTCACCGGAGGCGGCAGCGGCCACCCTGGTCGCACGAGCCGGGATCACCGCCGCCAAGTCCGAGGAGGAGGCCGATCGGATCGGTCGCGAAGCTGTCCTCGAACTTACCGACGGTGAGGCGCAGGAAGGCTTGGACACGATCCCCGGAACCCGGCTTGACGACGAGGACGGCCACGAGAACCCTGTACCCGACGGTGGGACCAGCGGCCCCGCGGCAGCCGCGACGCGCCGCGACATCCGCCGCCTGAACGACTTGGCCAAGCGTGCCAAGTCGCTGTCCGGCCCTGAGCACGACGCCAAACTGAGGGCCCTCACCGATCAGGTGAAAGCCCTGCTCGTCGATGGATACGACCCGATCGTGTTCTGCCATTACATCCCCACCGCCCAGTACGTCGCCGCCTATCTCACAGCGGAACTCGACCGGTATGCGCACGTGGCGTCCGTCACAGGAAGCCTGCATCCCGAGGCCCGCCAGGAGGAGATCGACCGTCTCGTCGCCAAACGCGGACGCCACGTCCTGGTCGCCACCGACTGCCTGTCGGAGGGGGTGAACCTCCAAGAGCACTTCGGTGGAGTCGTCCACTACGACCTGTCGTGGAACCCCACCCGTCACGAGCAGCGCGAGGGCCGGGTCGACCGCTTCGGCCAGTCCCGTGACACGGTCCGGGCGGTCACCCTGTTCGACACCGACACCGGTATCGACGGCCTGGTCCTGGAAGTCCTCATTCGCAAGTACAGGGACATCGCCGACCAGACCGGTGTTGTCGTGCCCCTTCCGAAGGCCGGCGAGGAAGTCCTGCAGGCGCTCTCCAACAGCCTGCTGCTGCGCGGCCGGGACTCCGCCACCGACACGCAGATGTCTCTCGACCTCGATCTCGGGGGCGATGCTGCGATCGGCTCGGCGCGCGACAGGTTGCACCGGGAATGGGAGAGCGCCGCGGAACGCGAGTCGGGCGTGCTTACCAAGTTCGCCCAGTCCGGCATGCGCCCCGAGGAGGTCGAACGCGAACTGGCTGAGCTGCGGCAATCGCTCGGCGACCCCGGCGACGTGGCCGCCTTCGCCCGCGAAGCTGTCCGTGCGCTCGGTTCGTCCGTACGCCCCGACACCAAGAGCGCCGGCTTCACCGCTCCGGCCGCGCCGCTGCCCAAGGGACTCCAGCATGCACTGGGCCTCTTCGAGGACGACGAGCAGGCAGCCGCGCCCGGCGCGGGACAGCGCACTGCCCGCACAGCGAAGTCCAAGGGCCGCAAACCCGTCGCACCGCGGCAGCTCGTCTTCCGGGCCGACCTGCCCGTCGCACCCGGCGAACACGCCCTGGCCCGCACCGACCCCGCCGTGCGGGCCATCGCTCGCCATATCCTGGACACCACGCTCGACCCCACCGTGCCCGAACGCGACCGGCCCGCACACCGTCTGGGCGTCGTCAGCACCAGGGCGGTGACGGCCCGTACGGTGCTCCTGCTTGCCCGCTACCGGATGCAGTTGCGTATCCCCGGCCGGGTCGGCCGTCCGGCCCGCGAACTGGTGGCGGAGGACGCGCGCTTCCTTGCCTGGCGCACCGAGGCCGACGGCACTCGCAGCAGGCTCACCGATGAGCGGATCGCCGACCTTCTCACCGCGGACGCGGACCGAAACACCCTGCCCGCGCTGCGCAGCCAGCAAGTCGCACTCGCCCTGGCCGAGTTCCCCGAACTGGACCAGGAACTGCGGAACTACGGCGGCGAGCTCGCCGATCTGCTGGCCGCCGCCCACCAGCGCGTCCGCCAGCACTCCGGTGAGCGCGGCCGCGCCGCCGGTGCGGCCGCGGCGCGCCGGATCACCGTCACCCCCGCGGGGCCGCCCGACCGGCCGGATCAGCCTGATCTCCCTGATCTGCTGGGCCTGTACATCTACCTTCCCGTTCGCGGAGCCGCACAGTGACCGCCCTCGCCCCCGACCGCCTGCCGGCTGATGGCGCGGTCCGCAGCGAGGGCGGGCTGCTGTCCGCCGCGCTGATCGGTGCCGTCCGCCACGGGGACCGCGAACTCCCGGCCATCGCCCCCGCCGCCTACGGGCTGCCGCGCGGTGAGCGCCTCTCCGACGCCGCCAGCCGCAAGTGGAACTACCTCAAGGTCGTCTACGCCGGCTTCCGGCAGCAGCTCGTGGACCATCCCGAGAACGCCTCCGCCACCCGGCTCACCCGTGAGCAGTGGCTGTTCGTCCTGTTCGACCAGCTCGGCTACGGGCAACGTCTCCCCGCCGCCTCCAGAGCCGGGATCACCGTGCCGGGGCGCCGCGAGCGCTACCGCGTAAGCCACGAGTGGCAACCGCACCTGCCCGTCCACTTGCTGGCGTGGGGCACCCCGCTGGATCGCGGCACGGGCAAGGACCGCGCGCCGCAGTCGATGCTCCAGGAACTCCTCAACGTTTCGAGCAGCCGGCAGTGGGGGCTGCTCTCCAACGGCCGCGTGCTCAGGGTCCTGCGGGACTCCACCGCCATCACGGGTTCGTCCTACGTCGAGTTCGATCTTGAGGGGATCTTCGAACGGGACCTGTTCCCCGACTTCTTGCTGCTCTTCACGCTGCTGCACTCCTCCCGCTTCGCACTCGCCCCTAAGCCGGATCGGCGCCGCCGGACGGCTGAGCCCGAAGCGGAGGACGGTACGGCGGAGGACGGCGACGAAGCGAATGACGTCGCCCCGGACCTCGGCCCAGCCGACTGCCCCTTGGAGTGGTGGCGGCAGCACGGCATCGAGACCGGCACCCGCGCCCGCGACCGCCTGCGCGACCAGGTCAAGGAAGCTCTCAGGATCCTGGGCACCGGCTTCCTCACGGCGAACGCCCCGCTCCGCGAAGCACTGGCAAGTGGCGGCAAACCCGCACTCGACGACCTCCACCACGAACTGCTGCGCCTCGCCTACCAGTTGATCTTCCTGTTCGTCGCGGAGGACCGCGGCGCCCTGCTCGACCCGGACGCGCCGGAGGCTGCCCGCGACCACTACACGAGGTACTTCTCCACCGCCCGGCTGCGGCGGATCGCGGCTCGGCGGAAGGGCGACAACAACACGGACCTGTGGGTCGCACTCGTCCACGTCCTCGACGCCCTCGGGAAGGACGGCGGCCTTCCTGCCCTTGCCCTCCCGGGGCTCGGTGGCCTGTACTTCCGCGCCACGGCCGACGACCCCGGCACGGCCGCGCTCCGGCTCGGTGACCCCGAGCCGCTGCGCGCCTGCGTGCTGCGCAACGAGCACCTGCTGGACGCCGTCAACCTGCTCTCCCGCGTCCGCGACGACCAGGGCCGCGCCACCCGCGTCGACTACCGGCACCTCGGCGCCGACGAACTCGGCAGCGTCTACGAGTCCCTGCTCGAACTCGTCCCCCGGCACAACCCCGACGGCGGCTTCTGGCTCCAGGAACTCGTCGCGGGCAACAAGCGCAAGACCACCGGCTCCTACTACACGCCGGGCGTGCTCATCGAGAAGCTCCTCAACAACGCCCTGGACCCGGTCATCGCCCGCCACGCCGCCTCGAACATTCCCGGCGACCTCCTCAAGATCCGCCTCGTCGACCCTTCCTGCGGCTCCGGCCACATGATCGTCGCCGCCGCCCGCCGGATCGCCCTGAAGTACGCGGTCATGCACACCGGCGACGACGAGCCGTCACCGGACGCCGTACGGGAAGCCATGGCCAAGGTCGTCCGCGCCTGCGTCCACGGCGTCGACATCAACCCGCTGGCCGCCGAGATCGCGAAGGTGTCCCTCTGGCTCGAATCCCTGCGGCCCGGCGAGCCGCTGGCCTACCTCGACGACCGCATCAAGGTCGGCAACGCGCTACTGGGCACGACCCCGAAGTTGCTGGAGGCAGGGCTCCCCGACGGCGCGTTCAAGAAGCTCGCCGGCGACGACCCCGAGACCCTGCGGCACGCCAAGGCGGACAACAAGAAGGAACGCCCGGACCGGAAGGGCTCCCAGCGCTTCCTGGTCAACCCCCTCGTGCGCACCAGCACGGCAGAGGTGCGGGTCAAAGCGGACGAGCTGTCGCTGCTGCCTACCGCCACGCTCGCTGACATCCGTGAACAGGCTCGCCGTTACCGCGAGTTCGAGCAGGACGAGAAGCTCCGGGACCTCAAGCGGATCGCGGACGCGTGGTGCGCCGCCTTCCTGTGGCGCAAGCACGGTGACGCCCCGCCGCTGATCACCAGCGGCACGCTGTACGACCTCCAGCAGGGCGTGCCGCTGGAGCCGGAGGCGGTGGAGGAACTGCGGGCGATCGTCACCCGTAACCGTTTCTTCCACTGGCACCTGGAGTTCCCGCGCGTCTTCCGCGTCGAGGACCGCGACGCCCCCGACGCCAACCCGGTCACCGGCTGGCAGGGCGGCTTCGACGCGGTGCTGGGCAACCCGCCGTGGGAGCGGGTGAAGATCCAGGAGAAGGAGTGGTTCACCTCGGCCGGGCACGAGGCCATCGCGGACGCGGACAACGCGAGTGTGCGCAAACGTCTCATCGCCGCCTTGCAGACCAGCACGGACGAGCACGGCAACCGGGTCGAGGGTGACCGGGTGCTCCACGGTGAGTTCCAGACGGCCCTGCGCGAGGCCGCCGGCACGACGAACATGCTGCGCGACTCCGGCATCTTCCCGCTGACGGGTACGGGCGACGTCAACACATACGCGGTCTTCGCGGAGAAGGCACGGCACTTGCTCGCTCCGGAGGGCATGTCGGGGCTGGTGCTGCCGACGGGGATCGCGACGGACAAGACGACGGCGCCGTTCTTCGCGGATTTGGTGCGGGAGCGGCAGTTGGTCACGGTGCTGGACTTCGAGAACGAGGAGAGGCTGTTCGCGGACGTGCACCATGCGTATCGCTTCTGCCTGTTCACGATCGGCGGCTCGGCGCTGTCGTTCGAGCGTGCACGCCTCGCGTTCCAGGCACGACGGACTGAGCAGTTGGACGGGCGGGAGTTCACGCTGGACGCGGAGGGGTTTCGGCGGATCAACCCCAACACGCGGACCGCGCCGGTGTGCGAGGGGCCGGAGCACTTGCGCGTGTTGGAGGACATTCACAGGAATGCCGGTGTGCTGTGGGACCGAACGGCGGGGCCGGTGGCCGAGAATCCTTGGGGGTTGCGGTTCCAGCGCATGTTCGACATGGCTAACGATTCGGGTCGCTTCCGTATGGAGGATGCGCTCACCGAAGAGGGCTGGATGCTGCACGGAACGGTGTTCGTCAGGGGGGAGGAGCGCTATCTTCCCTTGTACCAGGCCAAGATGGTCCATCAGTACGACTCCCGCTTTGCCACCTATGAGGGAGCGACTGATGCACATCTCAAGGTGGGTACCCTGCCACGCCTGGATGTTGAGGACCACCTTGATCCTGCGAAGTTGCCGCGGCCGCGGTACTGGCTCCGCGAGCAGTTGGTTGAGGGGAGACTCGCAGCCGAACCAGGCAAGCCAGAAACTGAATGGTCGTACGACTGGGCGTTGTCCTGGCGAAACATCTGTCGGGGTTCTGACAAGCGCACGGTGATCCCCTCTGCATTGCCGCGCACAGCGATGTCCGACACGGAACCGCTCCTGCTGCCGATGGATGTCTCGGTTCCGCTGTACGGCCTACTAGCCAACTTGTCCTCATTCGTGCTCGACTTCACTGCCCGTCAGAAGATCTCAGGCGCTCACCTCACCTACACCTACCTCGAACAGCTCCCCGTCCTTGCTCCCGATACCTACGATGCCCCCGTCCCCTGGCTCGGTGACCGTTCGCCCGCCGCGTGGATCCGGGACCGGGTCCTGGAACTGACCTACACGTCCTACGAGATGGCGCCCTGGGCGCAGCATCTTCGCGATGACGGGCCGCCGTTCGTGTGGGACGAGGAGCGCCGCTTCGTGATGCGGGCGGAGTTGGACGCGGCGTACTTCCACCTGTACGAGATCGCGCGGGAGGACCTGCCGCTCATCCTGGACAGCTTCCGGACGTTCCGGAACAAGGACCCGGACCTCTTCCACGCCACCAGCGCGGAGATCACCCGCGTGTACGACGCGATGGCGAAGGGCGCCTACGCGACGGATCTCACGCCGGTTCCTGCCCGCGGCCAGCGTCACGCGCCCGGCTCCAGCCCGCTGACCCGCATCCGTCGCCCCGACCCGGAACCGCCGGGCGCCGATGCTCTGGCCGAGGAACCTGAGCCCGAACCCCCGGCCGACGACGGCCTGTTCAGCGTCACCGAGATCGGTCAGGGCGAACAGCTCAGTTTCTGACGCCGACACGCGGGAACGGCCGCCTCCCCTTCTGCGGGGAAGCGGCCGTCCTGTCGCTGCGCAGACTCAGAGTTCTCCGGCTATGACGCCTGCGCGGAACGCTGCCCACTCGTCGGCGGTGTAGCGCAGGGCCGCGGCTTCGGGTCGTTTGGAGTCCCGTACGGCCTTCCCGCCGTCGGGCAGGTCCGCGACCTCGACGCAGTTGCCCTCGGCGCCGCTGGCGGATGCCTTGCGCCAGACAGACGTGGAGAGATCTTGGGCGTACAGGTCTGCCTTCGGGTCGTTCACTGTCTGTGGCCTTCTTCCAGTCGAGCGATACGTGCGCGGGTGTCCTCTACCGACAGCGCTGTGGCACGGATGCGCTCGAACGCCTTGGCGAAGGGAGCTGTGCCATCGCCCTCAACGTACGTTGAACCACTCATGTTTTCCAGCACGAGCACGTCCGGTACCGGACCGGGGAATGTGACCAGGCTGAAGCCGCCCATCATGCCCGGGTGGGCGGTCGAATCCAGAGGCATCAACTGGATCGTCACATTGGGCATTTCGGACACATCGATCATGCGCCGGAGTTGCTCGCGCATCGTGGCCGGCCTGACGGCAAATCGCTGATGAAGTGCGGCCTCGTGGACAATCGCCCACAACTCCAGTGGCGAGCCCAGTCTGGTGAGGACGGACTGTCGTGCGAGTCGGACCTCGGCGAGGGCGGCAACTTCTTCCGGCGTCCTGAAGGTAGTGATGCCCGCGATGACCTCCCGCGCGTACGCGGCGGTCTGGAGAAGGCCGGGCAGCAGCAACGGAGCCCAGTCGCAAACCTGCTCGGCGTCCGACTCAAGAGAGATGTAGTCCGCGTACGACGGCGTCACCACGCCGCTGTACGTCTGCCACCAACCCTTCTTTCTGGCGTCCTTCGCCAGACTTTCGAGGGCGGTGCGCACGGACGCATCGCTGACCTTGTACACGCTGAGCAAGGCGGCGACATCGCCGGGTCGGATGTACTGCGTGGCGTTCTCGATCTTCGACATCTTCGGGCTGTTCCAGCCCATGGCGGCAGCGGCGCCGTCGAGGGTCATCCCTGCGTCGTTGCGCAGCCGTCTCAGCGCGGCCCCAAGGCGCCGTCGCCGCACGGTCGGAGTCACGGGGGAGTTGGGCATGAAGACAGCTTGCACCACGAACCG
The DNA here is from genome assembly GCF_056859195.1 of Streptomyces sp. NH27. Classification (NCBI taxonomy): domain Bacteria; kingdom Bacillati; phylum Actinomycetota; class Actinomycetes; order Kitasatosporales; family Streptomycetaceae; genus Streptomyces; species Streptomyces sp. NH27. Next base: position 20,959 of record NZ_JACEGK010000006.1, on the reverse strand, counting down.
GGCTGCTATGGAGAGTTTCTGAGGAGCTAACACTTCCAAAGGTAGAAAGGTTGCGATTTTCGTGGGAGTCCGGCATGCTCATGGAGGAGTCACTCAAGGTAAATGTGCGAGTTCATGGCGTCACCGAAACTGACCGACCCAGCGGCCCCGGCCGCAGGCTGGAGGAACCGTGCACCTCATTACCGGTGAGCAGGGGCGACCCGCGCCGCGGGCCGCCGAGCCAGCCGCCACAGCCACCCCCGAACTCCCGCTGATGCCCGGCTTCTTCGCCCGAGAACGTCCCCAAGGCGTCGTCGTCCACATGCTCGGGTCGCCCGAGAACCTCTGCGCCGTACGGGCGTTGACGGCGGCGACGCTTGCCGCCCAGGGCGTCGCCACGTACACCGTGGAAGCGGCGCAACTGGTCGTGTCGGAACTGGTCGGCAACAGCATCAGGGCCTGCGGTCCGCACGTGCCGCTCGTGGTGGAGGTCTACACGCCGCCCTTCGGAGTGGCCGTGAACGTGCACGACCCTGACCCGCGCCACCTGCCGCGCCGCATGGGAGTGGCCCTGGACGACCCCGAGGCGGAGTCCGGCCGAGGGCTGGCGTTGCTCGACCTGCTGGCCCCCGCCTGGCACATCCGGCGTTCCCCGATCGGCAAGCAGGTCCGCTGCCTGCTGGCCCAGCCGGCGGGGTGAACCTTTCCGTACGGTGGCGCGCAGCGCATGGGGCAGGCCCGACGCCGAGCATGTCGTCGGGGGCGGGAAGCGGGCGTCCTGATCCAGGTCGAGCAGTTGGCACAGCGGCCGGCCGACGCCGCTGCCGTCAAGTACCTCGGGGATCCGCCGATCGAGGAGCCCGGGGTGTCCTGGCTTCTGGATCACGCCGAGGGCCGGAGCGCCGGCGGTTCACTCCTCTCGCGGGCCACCCGAGTCGAAAGGTGTCGCACGGGGCTCGGCCGTAGCGTGCGTGGTGATGGTGAGGCCGGAGAAGTCCCTGCCCTGGATGACCGGGCCGTACTGAGTGCCCCCGCTGATCTGGTTCGTCACCCTACTTCCACCCGTGCGCACCGACTCCGCCTGCTGCCGCCAACTCTCCAGGGCGAGGCCGAACTCCGCGTCGAGCGCAGCGCGCACGGCGAGGACCGTGCTCAGTCGCTGGGCTCGTTCCAACTCGTCGGGACTCTGGGCCAGCGCTGTGATTTCGGCCTCACCGGAACTCACTACGAGCGAATCATCGGCTTCACCGTGCCGGAACGGCCGGCGGATCAGCGCGCTCAGCGCCGTCCACGCCTGCCTGCCGGCCTCGCCACCGATGCCACCTGCCAGAGCAGCCAGCACGGCTGCCGAGATCGGGTCCATTCCCACTCTCCAGCGACTTGTCGGTTACCGCGCCCGCCCCTCTCGCGCCCTGGGCAACGCGCCTGCAGAGCATGCCCGGTTCAGTCCCGCGATATTGCACCTTGCGGACCTTCTCTGTCTGCTTCTTCGCCCTCACTGCCCGACGCCGGTCAAAGCCGACACATGCCGGGCACGGCTTCATTCGTCGACGGTGCCCAGGCGTTCCTGGACCCGGGCACGTAGAGCCGTGGCCCGTGGGTCGGTGAACGGCGCCAGCCCGTCCCGTGCCTTGGTCCAGTGCGCCCTGGCGGTCTGCGGGTCCTCGGGGGCGACGGCTGCCGCGAGCAGGTCCAGTTCCACGGCCTGCTGCCAGTCGTCGCCCAACTCGCGGTGTACGGCGGCTGCCCGGTGGTGGAAGGCAGTTGCTTCGCTCTCGCGCCCCATCGCGCTGTAGGTCTGCCCGGTGCCGCGCCATGCCAGCGCCTCCCGGCTGCGGTCGCCGAGCCGCTGATGCAGCATCCCGGACCGCTGGTAGGAGGCCAATGCGTCGCCGTACGCGCCTGCGGAGCGCTGCACGTCCCCGAGGGTCAGCAGCCAGAAACCCTCCCGGGCATGGTCCCGAAGCCCCAGAGCGATCTCCACCGCTTCGTCGATCGCCCGTCGGGCGTCGTCCAGTTCGCCCTGCTCTCGGTGTAGTTCTGCCGCGAGGCGCAGGGCGTTTCCTTCGCCGCGCCGGTTGCCCAGGGCGCGGTGGGCGGCCAGCGCCTGCTCCACCACCGAGGTGGCCTCGGGCAAGAGGCCCGCGCTCAGGCGGGTGCTCGCGATGTTGGACAGCACCGTGGCCGCCAAGTGGGCGCGGCCCAGGTCGCCGAAGATCGCCGCTGCCTCGCCGAAGTGCTCGTCGGCGGGACCGAGACGGCGGGTTCGGAGGTGGATGAGGCCGATGAGGTTGAGGGCGTATGCCTGGTCGGACCGGCTGCCGCACTCACGTGCGAGGACGACGGCCCTGCCCAGGCAACCCAGGCCGTCGCCGAAGCGGTTGAGTGTCCGGTAGGCCATGCCGAGGTTGATGTTCAGGCGGATCGACGCGGCGCGGTCACCGAGACGGGAAGCGGCCTCCAGCCCGAGGCGTCCCAGTTCCAGCCAGTCTCGTTCGCCCGACGATGGAGGCCGGCCGAACCACAGGAGGACGGCCAGTTGCCACGTCAGCTCATCGAGACCAGCCTGGGCGGCGGCGTGTACGAGAGGAAGGAAAATGCCCTGCTCGCGCTCGGACCAGTCCGCTGCGGCGTCGTAGTCGCGGAAGGCGAGCGGCTGCACACCGGGCTCTCGCTCGGGCAGCGGCACATGCTCCTCGGACGGGTAGAACCATGTCTGCGCCGCGTCGGCCGTGTGCATGTACCAGCTCAGGATGCGGCGCAGTGCCGCCTTTCGCTGCTCCTCCGGTTCTTGGGTGCGGGCCAGGTCGTTGGCGTAGGCGCGCAGCAGGTCGTGGAACTGGTAGCGGTCGGGTGCGGTCTGCTCCATCAGGTGGGAGCCGACCAGATCGTCCAGGAGCTGGCGGGTACGGCCGATGCTGAGGGCTCCCACGGCGCTTGCCGCAGCGAGACTGAATTCAGGGCCCGGATGGAGACCGAGGAGCCGGAAGAGCCTGGCCGCTTCGGAGGGGAGCGCCCGGTAGGACCATGCGAAGACGGTCCGGACGGCGTCCGCGTCGTCGTCGCTGCCCGTGCTGAGCGCTTCCCAGAGCGCGGATTCGTCGCGCAGGTCCGCGATCAGGTCGTCCAGACTCATGTGCGGGTGTCCGGCGGCGCGTTCGGCCGCGATGCGCAGAGCCAGCGGAAGGCAGGCACAAAGTCGGGCCAGTACGGTGAGTTTGTCCTCGTCGTCCTGAGGCCGGTAGCCCTTGGTGACGGTGCGCAGGAGAGCGACCGCCTCGCGCTCTGGGAGGGTGCCCAGGGCGATGCGGCGGGCTCCGTCGCGTACGGCGAGGCCGGTCAACCGGTTGCGGCTGGTGACCACGACCAGGCTGTTGCCGCCGCCGGGCAGCAGCGGACGTACTTGGCTGACGGTAGCGGCATTGTCCAGCAAAATGAGCAGGCGCCGATCGGCGACCAGTGAGCGATACAGTGCGGCGGCGTCATCGAGACCCTGGGGCACGTCGCCGGCCGGCACGCCGAGCGCGCGAAGAAAGCCGCGTAACGCCTGGAGGGCGCTGACCGGTTCGCCAGGGTCGTAACCGCGGAGGTTGACGAAGAGTTGGCCGTCCGGGAAGTCGTGCTTGACATGGTGAGCCCAGTGCAGTGCCAGTGAGGTCTTCCCCGCCCCGGCCGTACCGGCCACCACGTGCACGCCAACGAGCAGTTCGCCGCGCTGCGGACGGGTGAGCATTGCGTTCAGTTGCTGGAGTTCGTCCGTGCGATTGACGAACCCATGCACATCAGAGGGGAGTTGACGTGGCGTGGGACGTGTGCGGTCGGTAGCCGCGGACTCGTGGAAGTGGATGTCACCGGTGACGCTTCCGGCCTGGACGACATCACGGGACGACCCGGAGAGGTCGTTCTGCGAATCTCCGGGCCTTCCGTCGCGAGGGCCGGGTGTGCTGATCGCTCGGCTCCGTTCAGGCTGCGGGCGGCGGGGGTAGAGGGGCGACCACCCGGTCGAAGTAGGATTGGATGTCCTCGGCTGCGCCGTAGGCGTCACGTAGATAGTCGACCCAGTTCCGCACCGTTTCCGGGTCGGTGTAACGGACAGCGCCGTTGGGCCGTCCGGCCTCGGTGTACAGGACGCGGTAGAGGACGTTGTTGTCCAGCAGGGTCAGTTCCGGGAGTAGCCCGGCGGTCTCGGACGCGGCCACAGCCGCAGTGGGCAGGACACGGATCCTGTGCCCGCACGCCGCACTCAGTCTCAGCGAGTGGAGCTCCCACTGAACGTACGGAGTCAACGGCTCTTCCACCACGCGCACACGGCGGACGGCGGACCCGCGCTGCTCGTCATCCGATGCGGCGTCACAAAGGGTGCGGCGGGTCTCCTCGATGAGACGTAGGGCCTCGTCCCAGTCCCCTCGGCGAAGTGCGTCGCGGCTTCCGTCGTTGACCTCCTCGAAATGCTGCAAGCGTTCGAGCTTCCAGGATTCGCCGTCGCGGATCGCGCTGTGGCGGGCCCAGAAGTCGGCCCGGTAGGCGTCGCGAACGAGTCGTTCGCCCAGCTCCTCCGGAAGCGTGGGCGCGCGAAGGTCAAGCATCAGGAATGTCCGCCTTTGCCGCACTGAGCATATTTCCGGGGATCACGACGAGTCGCTCGTCGGGTCCGAGTGTCACTCCCCGCGGTAGCCGTGAGCCGTAGTCGGCTGTCAGGTCGCGGCCGATCACCGCGATGTCGCCGTTGTCCAACTGCCAGATGTCGGGGCACTCGTCCGTGCCGTTGGAGTTCCCCAACTCCGCCGCCGCTCTGCCCAGTCGCCTGACGAATAGCGCCGACGGGTCGGCCTCCCATGAACGCGCCACGGCTGTCCCTTGCCTCACGATGTCACGGACGGTGCTCACTACGATACCGGTCGCGGCGCGCGTGCAGTAGTGCGGCATCCCGCCATTTCGCGACCACCCGGCGGCGGATCGGCCGACCCGGAGCCGGGGCCGGCTCGGTCGAAGCGGCCGGCATCGCCGAGCTTCCGGAATCGGGAGTTGGCGGCGGTCCGGCGCCGGGTGTCGTACCCCGGCGCTATTCTCTCGGTCACGTGGCGGCGACTTGTACCGCAGTGCCGGAAGTAGGTCCCGCCAATCCTCGGAAGGCCGGAAGGAAACCGTGCGGACTCAGTTCCAGGTACGAGCCGCAGCCGTACACGCAGCTGTTGGCGTCCTCTCCGCTCACCAGCCCGACGGGCTGCCGTGGCGGGAGCTGTGGCCGCGCGTGCTGGCCGTGAACCCTTCGTTGGAGGATGACTGGCGCGCCGCCGCACCTGATGCGACGAGTGGCCTGGACACGAACCTGAGCCACAGCGGAACGAATCTCGTCAAGGCCGGCTGGCTGCGCCGGACGGGGCGACAGTGGCGGCTGACCGGGCTCGGCATGCAGGCGCTCGCGGAATATCCGGATCAGGAGGACTTCTTCGCCGAGGCCATCAATCGCTACCTGGCATGGCGCCGGGACCGCCCAGGATTCGATGCGGCAGCCGGTTTACTGTCCGAACTGCCCGACGGGCGTTGGGTCCGCATCAGCGAACTCGCCGCGGAGTACGAGCTCGATGCCGATGCACTGGCCGCCTGCCTCCAAGGCACTCGGCCCAACGGCTGGCACCTGGCACTGGGGCACATGGGCGACGTGTGGCCCGAGCTTCCGCTGCTGACTGAGGAACGCGACAAGTGGCGCGAGCTGCTCGAACGCGACGAGCTCTACGACGAGGAGCACTCCAGCGCCGATGTCGTGCGCGCCAGACCCGAGGCAAGGCTGGCCGCGCAGGAGATCACCGCCCTCGTCCTGGGGGAGTCCTCCGAGGTGGGGACGGTACCCGAGCAGCCGCGCAGAGTATGGATCGTGCGGGGCACGGACGATGCAGGCGCCAACCTGATCCGCACCCTGTGGCGGGACGAGGGCGTGGTGACCCTGCCCGCCGACCGGCTGCCCGTGATCGGTGAGGGCGCCGGACGCGAGCGGGTCCGTACGGTCGTCGACCAGGCGTACTCCAGTGCGCCCCCTGCGAGGCGGGAGCGGCTCACCAGCGAGCTGCACACATTCCTGTCGCGAATCAGCGAACGCGACATCGTGGTGTGCACCGATGGCGCCAGGACATACATCGGGCAAGTCAGGGGCCCGGCCCGGTTCACCACCCCGGAGGGCGGCCGTGCCGTCGTGCAGCGGGCCGTCGCATGGCGAAACCTCGATGCGCCGTTGGACTTCTTCAAGGACCTTCCCGCAGGTATGTCGGGGCGCCTCGCCGACGCCGATGCCCGGCTGGTGGAGGCCAGCGAGTTCGCCGGGGACCTGGAGGCACTGATCGGGGAGGAGCCCGAGCAGGCCCCGTCGGCCGCGGTCGTCGCGCCCGAACTTCCTGACGCGACTACGGAACTGGCGCTGGAACTCACCATCCGGGAAGAGGACGAGGAGGGCAGGGAATGGCTCCAGGAATGCGTGGAGTTGCTCCGGGAGAAGCGGCAGATCATCTTCTACGGGCCGCCGGGGACGGGGAAGACCTACACCGCCCTCGCACTGGCCCGGCACCTGACGGGCGGTAACCCGACGAACACTCGGCTCGTCCAGTTCCACCCGGCGTATTCCTACGAGGACTTCTTCGAGGGATTCCGCCCCCGCGCGGTGGACCCGGCGCCCGGCAGGGCGGGGACTGGTTCGAAGGAGGCGCCGAGGACGGACACGGCGTCATCCGGCATCGTCTTCGACCTCGTCAAGGGGCCGCTGCGCAGGCTCGCCGACTCCGCGGACGAACGGCCGGCCGAGATCTTCGTCCTCGTCATCGATGAGATCAACCGGGGAAACCTCGCCAAGGTCTTCGGCGAGCTGTACTTCCTCCTTGAGTACCGCGACCAGTTCGTGCACCTGCTGTACGGCTCCGACGAGGGCCGCGGCTTCCGACTCCCGCCCAACCTCTACCTCATCGGCACGATGAACACGGTTGACCGCAGCGTGGCTCTCATGGATGGCGCCATGCGGCGCCGCTTCTCCTTCGTGGAACTGCACCCCGACACGCCGCCCACGGCCGGAATGCTCCGCTCGTGGCTTGCCGCCCACTCACTTCCCGATGAGACGGCCGAACTGCTCGACGAGCTCAACCGGCGGATCGGCGAGGGTCCTGATCGCGACCGCGACTTCCGTATCGGTCCGTCGTACTTCATGCGCTCCAGCATTCACAGTGGCCCGAAGGCGCTGGAGCGGTTGTGGCGCGCGGAGATCCTTCCGCTGCTGACCGAGTACCACTGGGGCGACGGCATCGATGTCCTAGGGCTGTACGGCCTGGGCGTGATCCGTGACCATCTCGGCGGGGATGTCGCGCCGTGATCGCAGGGCCCCCGGTCCGTCTGAAGGAGAACGGCGAGTGGACACAATGGCGTCTGACCCACGACCAGGCGCGGACGCTCAGCGACTCCGAACTGGTCGAACTCAGAGCTGGCGCCGGCGGCCAATGGAAACTGCGGACGCACAGCGCCAAGGGAGTGGTCGGAGCTGTCCGACTGGGGCGTGGGTCGGCGGCGGTCGAGCTGTCCATTGCGCCCAAGATTCCTGTCGACCGCCTCCTGTACCTGCTCGGGTATGCCCCCGATGAGGTGAGGTGGTCCGACGAGCCCGTTGACGCGGCGACGCGTCCGGACCTGTTGCCCGCTGTCGCCCAGGCATTCGTCAGATCCGCGGGCCGCGCCGTACGGCCGGGCGTTCTGCTCGGCTACCGGGAGGTCGAGGACACCCTCCCGCTGCTGCGGGGGCGGCTGCGTACAGCCGCGCAGCTCCGTCACAGACCCGGTCTGGTCCTTCCGCTCGAAGTGGCCTACGACGACCACACCGTTGACATCCCGGAGAACCGCATTCTGCTGGGCGCCGTACGCCGGCTGCTGCGTACGCCAGGAGTGGCTCCGGCGGCCCGTGCAGCACTGCACGGCCTGGCTGTGCGTCTCGACGGAGTCACCGCACCCGTAAGCGGAGCCCCACTGCCACGATGGAGTCCCACCCGGCTCAACGCGCGGTACGAACAGGCCCTCCGCCTGGCGGCCCTCGTCCTCAGCGGCGGCTCGTACGAACTCGATAACGGCCGCACCGTCAGCGTGGACGGCCTTCTTGTGACGATGTGGCGGGTCTACGAGACCTTCCTCGGGCAGGCGCTCGGCGAAGCGCTGCGGCTGCAGATCGGCGGCCGGGCGGAAACCAAGGACCTCTCGCATTTCCTGGACACCACGCGACGCCACCAGCTGAAGCCGGATCTGGTCCACTACCGGTCGGTGCCTGTCGTTGTCGCCGATGCCAAGTACAAGCCCGACCGGGACCGCGGTGACCTCTACCAGATGCTCGCCTACTGTCTCCGACTCGGCCTCTCCGACGGCCATCTCGTCTACGTGAGCGGTGCCGAGGACACGGTCCGTGTCCCGGTGGCGACGGGTGCCGTACGCCTGCACCGGCATGTCCTGGACCTCACTCTTCCGTACCGGGAATTGGAGGCCCGGGTGGGGACACTGGCTGAGACTATCCTCAGGGCGCGCCGCGATACGCAGCCGTGACGGCGCGCAGACAGCGAGGTGCCGAAGGGGCGTCGCCGTCCCGACACCGCTCGGTGGTCCGATCCGGACGACGCCCCGGCCCGGCGAAGCTGTTGAATCCGGAAGGTGTCCGCGATCGTGAGCTATCCGATGAATTCTGACGGATGACCAGATGTACGACCCGGAGGTGGCGTCCGGAATGCGGAATTGTGGAGAGCGGGCGTCGGGTGCGTGCAGGGTCCACCTCGGCTGCTTGAAGGGCTCTTCGGGCCGGTTCCCCCGCATTGTCGACATGGCCGGTCTCCCGTACGACGCGATATCCGCCGGCCGGATCCTGGTATTCCGGGGGGGCGCCCCCTTCTTCTCCCGGGCACAACTTGTTCGATTCGTGTGCCCCTCGCTAGAGTCGGCCGCCATGACCGTAGACACTTCGCTGATCCGTAGCAGTTTCAAGGTTGTTGAGCCGAACGGTTCACAGGTCGCTGCATATTTCTACGACCACTTGTTCACCCATCACCCCGACGTGCGCCCGCTGTTCGCCCCGCACATCGACGAGCAGCGCGACCGCCTGTGGGCCGCGCTGGGCGCCCTGGTCGCCAACATCGACAACACCGAGACGTTGACGGGCATGTTGCAGAACCTGGGGCGCCGCCACGTGGGTTACGGCGCGCTGGCCGAGCACTACCCGGCGGTGGGGGCCAGCCTGATAGCCACCTTGCGGCACTACGCGGGCGACGCGTGGACGCCCGCCGTCGAGGAGTCGTGGATCGCGGTCTACGGCGTGATCAGCGACACCATGGTCGCGGCCGGCGATGCGGCCGCCCGCTGACGGAGCCGTCAGTGGCTCGTCACGGCGAGCCACCGACCGGCCTGCAACTGTCCGGAGGTCACCCCTGATGTCAGCCGCCGGTGGGTGGTCGTGAGCGATTCCCAGGCGTTGAAAGACTCCTTCGCCCTGGTCGGCAAGTCCGGGGACGAGGTGCCGCGGTACTTCTACTCCTACCTGTTCCTCATCGCGCCGCAGGTCCGGCCGATGTTCCCGGTGTCCATGGGCAAGCAGCGCGACCGGCTCGTCGCGGCCCTGGGCAGGATCGTCGCGGACGTGGACGATCCGGAGCAGCTTGTTCCGTATGTGCAGCAACTGGGCCGCGACCACCGCAAATTCCAGGTGGTGGCGGAGCACTACGAAGCGGTGGGACAGGCGCTTCTGGCCACGCTCGGCTACTTCCTGGGCGAGGCGTGGACCCCGGACCTCCAGCGCGGCTGGACCGACGCCTACGGCCTGGTGGCCCGCACCATGTTCCAGGCCGCCGAGGCCGACGGCACGGTGAACCCGCCGTGGTGGAACGCCGAGGTGGTACGGCACGAGCAACGCGCCTTCGACCTCGCGGTCCTCACGCTGCGCCTGGAGCAGCCAATGGCCTACGCCGCCGGGCAGTCCGTGATGGTGGAGACCCCGATGCTGCCGAGCACCTGGCGGTCCTTCACCCCGGCCAACGCGGTGCGCGCCGACGGCACCGTCGAGTTGCACGTGCGCTCCGTCGACGGGGGCCTGGTCAGCCCGGCCCTGGTCTACTCGCTGCGGCAGGGCGACGTGCTGCGCCTGGGCGCGCCGGTCGGCAACAGGCTGGTGCTGCGGCGGTCCCAGGGCCGGGACCTGGTGCTGGTCGCCGGCGGTACCGGCCTGGCCCCGCTGCGCGCCCTGGTCGAGGAGATCGCCTGGTACGGCCCGCCGCGCCGGGTGGACCTGTTCTTCGGGGCGCGCAACACCCACGGTCTGTACGACCTGCCCGTGTTGCGTCAACTGTCCGGGGTCCACCCGTGGTTCCACGTCACACCGCTGGTCGGTGCGGACTTCGGCACCTTCGAGAACCGCAGCCTGGCCGGCCCCGTCCTGCGTGCGGCCACGTGGCACGGACGCTCCGTGTACGTCTGCGGCTCGCCGGCGATGGTCTCCGCGACAGTGCGCGATCTGGCGGCCGGAGGCATCCCCCACGACCTGCTGCACTACGAAGACGCTCGGTGATCGGAGACACGTGAACGAGACACGAGCACACCACCCGGAGGAGCGCCGGGTGACGCCCGAGACGCTGCGCTCGATGACGTTCCCCCGCGCCCCCCTGACCCGTCGCGGCTACAACGAGGAGGCGGTGCACGACGCGCTGCGCCGCTGCGCGGCCGAACTGACCGCGCTGGCGCAGGAGAACGACCGGCTGCGCACGGACATGCAGCGCCATCGGGACTGGATCCGGGCGAACAACATCGGCGACGGCAGCAGCCCCACCGGAGTGCCGACCGTGGACGCGGTCCTGCAGCAGGCCCGCGCCCAGCAGTCGGCCGAGCAGACCGTCGTCGCGGCCCGCGAGCAGGCCCGCACCATGGTGCGCGCCGCCCGGGTGCAGGCCGAGGCGGTCCTGCGGCAGATCCAGGAACAGGACGGCAAGTCGACCGGCAGCGACCAGGAGGAGACCGAGCGGCTCATCTCCTATCTGCGCCAGATCGCGCAGTCGCTGACCGTGACCGTGGACCAGTACGCCACGAAGCGCACCGCGCCCGACGTTCCGGCCGCCACCACCCCGCCCGGCGCCTGACCGGAGCGACCGCGACCTGCGGCGCTGGGACGTATCCGCAGGCCCCGGGCGCGCCGGGCACTGTAGGAACCCCACAGGGTCCTCGTGAGCAGGCTGTACGGGCCGATCCCCCGGAACGGGACCGGTACCGATAGTTTTCAGGCAGACAGCCACGACCATCGACGCAGGAAAAGAGTGATCCGTTGAGCCGCTCGGTTCTCGTCACCGGAGGAAACCGGGGCATCGGCCTCGCCATCGCCCGGGTCTTCGTCGACGCGGGCGACAAGGTCGCCATCACGTACCGCTCGGGTGAACCGCCGGCGGAGCTGGTCGAGTCGGGTGTGCTCGCCGTGCGCTGCGACATCACCGACAGCGAGCAGGTGGAGCAGGCGTACAAGGAGATCGAGGAGAAGCACGGCAACGTGGAGGTGCTGATCGCCAACGCGGGCATCACCCGTGACCAGCTCCTGATGCGGATGTCCGAGGAGGACTTCACCACGGTCCTGGACACCAACCTCACCGGCACCTTCCGCGTGGTCAAGCGCGCCAACCGCGGCATGCTGCGGGCCAAGAAGGGCCGGGTCGTGCTGATCTCGTCCGTGGTGGGTCTGCTGGGCAGCGCCGGACAGGCCAACTACGCCGCGTCCAAGGCCGGTCTGGTGGGCTTCGCCCGCTCGCTCGCGCGTGAACTGGGCTCGCGCAACCTCACTTTCAACGTCGTCGCCCCCGGGTTCATCGATACCGACATGACCCGGGCGCTCACCGACGAGCAGCGGACCGGGATCGTCGCCCAGGTGCCGCTCGGCCGGTACGGCCGGGTCGAGGAGATCGCCGCCACCGTGCGCTTCCTCACCTCGGACGACGCCTCGTACATCACTGGAGCCGTCATCCCGGTTGACGGCGGATTGGGCATGGGTCACTGATCACCATGAGCGGAATCCTCGAAGGCAAGCGCATCCTGATCACCGGCGTGCTGATGGAGTCGTCCATCGCCTTCCACGCCGCCAAGCTGGCTCAGGAGCAGGGCGCCGAGATCATCCTCACCGCGTTCCCCCGGCCCACCCTGACCGCCCGGATCGCCAAGAAGCTGCCGAAGCCGACGAAGGTCATCGAGCTGGACGTGACCAACAGCGAGCACCTGGCGGGCCTCGAAGAGGTCGTGCGCAAGGAACTGGGCGGGCTCGACGGGGTCGTGCACTCCATCGGCTTCGCGCCGCAGGACGCGCTCGGCGGCAACTTCCTCGACACGCCCTTCGAGTCGGTGTCCACCGCGATGCACGTCTCGGCGTTCTCCCTGAAGTCCCTCACCATGGCGCTGCTGCCCCTGATGACGGAGACCGACGGCCCGGACGCGGTGAGCGGCGGCTCGGTGGTCGGGCTGACCTTCGACGCGCAGTTCGCCTGGGGGCAGTACGACTGGATGGGCCCGGCCAAGGCCGCGCTCGAGTCGACCTCCCGCTACCTCGCCCGTTACCTCGGCGACCAGAACGTGCGCTGCAACCTGGTGTCGGCCGGCCCGCTCGCCTCCATGGCCGCCAAGTCGATCCCCGGCTTCGGCGACCTGGCCGCCACCTGGGACACGCGCTCCCCGCTGGCGTGGGACCTGTCCGACCCGGAGCCGGCCGGCCGCGGCATCGTGGCGCTGCTGTCGGACTGGTTCCCCAAGACGACCGGCGAGATCATCCACGTGGACGGCGGCCTGCACGCGGTCGGTTGATCCGGCCGGCCGTGGGCGCACCGCGCACCCGGCCCCTCGCGTACACGGCTTGTGTGCACGGCTTGTGTGAACGGCCTCCTTGCCCGTTGCGGGCAAGGAGGCCGTACTCATGACCGGAGGGCGCCGAACCGGCAGGAGAACGCGTGGTCGCGGGCCTCGGCGGCGGCGCCGTCGGCGTCGCGGGCGCGGATGGTGGCCAGCAGCCGGGCGTGATCGACGTGGTCCTCGGGGCGCAGTTCGGTGCCGACGTCGGCGCGCAGGAAGTCGCGCAGCACCTCGCCGAGGTCCGCGTACAGCGCGGTGATGACGTCGTTGTGCGAGGCGGCCACCACCGCGAGGTGCCAGGTGGCGTCGGCCTGCACGAAGTCCTCGGCCTCGCCGGCGTCCCAGGCCCGCTCGCGCCGTTCCATCAGCGTGTCGAGCTTCCGCAGGTCCGCGTCGTCACGGCGCTCGGCAGCCAGCCCGGCCGCGGTGGCCTCCAGGGAACTGCGCAGCTCGGCGACGTGCAGCGGATCGGCGTCGGCGAAGCGGTGGTGCATCACCCCGGCGAGTTCGCTGGTCGCGACGACGTAGGTGCCCGAGCCCTGGCGGATGTCCAGCAGCCCGTTGTGCGCCAGGGCTCGGACCGCCTCGCGGACGGTGTTGCGGGCCACACCGAGCAGTGCGACCAGCTCGGGTTCGGTGGGGATACGCGAGCCGACCGGCCAGTTCCCTGCGGCGATCTCCGCGCGCAGCCGCGTGATGACCTGGTCGGCGAGAGGCGCTGGACGAGATACGGGTCCGAGATTCATCCCATCATTCTATGATGGGTCCATGCACGATGACGAATCTCTGGCCCTCGACCCCGCCGCCGCCGCATCGGAGCGCGCCGCGGGCCCGGCAGACGCCGCCCGCGCACCCGACCCCGCGGTCCGTCCGAACCTGCCCGTCCCCTGGGTGCGCCGCCTCGTCGTCGTCGCCCTGATCCTCGCCGCGGTCAACCTGCGCCCCGCCGTCACCAGCCTCGGCGCGCTGTTCAAGGAGGTCCGCGACGGCCTCGGCATGAGCGGCACCATGGCCGGGCTGCTCACCTCGGTGCCCGCCGCGTGCTTCGCGCTGTTCGGCTTCGCCGCACCGCGGCTGGCCCGCCGCTTCGGGCCCGGCGCGGTGGTCTGCGCCGGGATGGCCGCCATCGCCGGCGGTCTGCTGCTGCGCACGCTGGCCGGCAACACCCCGGTCTTCCTGGTCACCAGCGCGCTCGCGCTGGCCGGGATCGCGGTCGCCAACGTGCTGATGCCGGTCATGGTCAAGCGCTACTTCCCCGACCGGGTCGGCACCGTCACCGGCGTCTACTCGATGGCGCTGTCGCTGGGCACCTCCGTGGCCGCGGCCGTCACCGTGCCGCTCACCAACGCGATGGGCGGCAGCTGGCGGCTGGGCCTGGGCGTGTGGGCCGTGCTCGCCCTGGTGGCGTTCGTGCCGTGGCTGTCGCTGATACGGGACCGGTCGGGACAGCGGCCGGCGCCCCGGACCCGGACCGTACGAAGCCGGGCCGCCGCCACCGAAGCCGCCACCGGAGCCTCCGCCCCCACCGATGCCTCCGCCACCGCGCCCGCGCCCGTGCACGGCGAGCACGGCCGGATCGGCCGCAGCCGTACCGCCCGGATGCTCGCCTGCTACTTCGGGCTCCAGAGCACCGCCGCCTACGTGACCATGGGCTGGATGCCGCAGATCTTCCGGGACGCCGGACTGTCCGCGGACAAGGCGGGCCTGCTGCTGGCCGTCACCATGGCGCTGGGGGTGCCGCTGTCGTTCGTGCTGCCGCCGCTCGCCGCCCGGATGCGGTCGCAGGGTCCGATCGTCGTGACGCTCGCGATGTTCCAACTCGCCGGGTTCGCCGGGCTGTGGGCCGCGCCCGCCGCGGCGCCCTGGCTGTGGGCGCTGCTGCTCGGCTTCGCCAACTGCGCCTTCCCGCTGGTGCTCACGATGATCGGGATGCGCGCGCGGTCCGGCCCCGGCGTCGTACGGCTGTCGGCCTTCGCGCAGAGCACCGGCTACCTGATCTCCATCCCCGGACCGATCCTGGTCGGCACGCTCAACGAGGTCAGCGGCGGTTGGGGACTGCCGATGGCACTGATGCTCGCACTGGTGGTGCCCCAGGCACTGTGCGGCGTGCTGGCCGGGCGCAACCGCCAGATCGAGGACGAACTATGACCCCGGTGCGGGCCACCCGGGAAGCGATGCCAGACTGAACGTCATGCCCGTACTCGAACCGAATCCCCCGCAGCCGCAACGGCGGTTGCTGATCATTTTCGGCCTCATGATGGGTGTCCCCGCGATCGTCGCGGTGGTCGCCATCATCGCGGCCCGCATGGGTTAGACCGGCTCGGGCCCGGACCCCGACCGCCCGGACCCGGACCGCCCTGCGACGTTCCGGCGAAGACGTCGGCGACGTTCCGGCCGTGACCCCGGTCGCGACCCTGAGTGGGGGGTGGGGAGAACCCCACCTTCCCTAGGGGGTCAGGGTCAGGGTCAAGTGGGTGGACGACCGGATGGGCCGCCGCGCCCCGCCGCCGTAGCGTCGAACTGCACCTGGAAGAAGAGCAATCCGGCAGTTCGACGGTCCCAGCACGGAGGCGGTCACCGTGACCACGCAGTCCCCGCACCTGTACGAGCGGCAGCCCCGGTCCGCCGCCGCGCCCCGTGCCGACCGCGACTCGGGCAAGGCGTCGACCGCGCAGACCAGAGTGCCGTGGTGGGCGGTGGCGCTGCCCGTGATGGCGTTCGCCGTGCTGCTGGCGCTGCTCAGCGGCGGGACCGCGGACGCCTCGACGGCAGCGTCGGACGGCGACCTGTTCGGACGGCTCACGGCAGTCCTCAGCGCGCTGCTGCACCACCTGATCTGAGCGCCGGCCGATCCCGCGCCGATCCCGCGCCGACCCGGTGCGCGTCCGGCCGGGTCTGGACCGTTACCGGCCGTTACCGCCGGGGTGCGCGACTTCCGCGGGGCGGCGGAAGCCCGCCGACCCCGGGAGATCGGCCAGCCCGCGCCTGTCGGCCGGAATTCTGGAAAGCTGAAGAGTATGACCGCCGATTCGACCCGCACCATCGTCCTGCTCAGGCACGCCAAGGCCGACTGGCCGTCCGTGCCGGATCACGAGCGCCCGCTGGCCGACCGCGGCCGACTGGACGCGCCCGCGGCCGGCCGCCGCTTCACCGACGACGGCATCACCCTGGACCTTGCCCTGTGCTCCACCGCCACCCGTACTCGCGAGACGTGGAAACTCGTCGCGCACGAGATGCCGCACCGCCCCAAGACCGTCTACGAGGAGCGGCTCTACGATGCGAGCCTCGGCGACCTGCTGGCCCTGATCGGCGAGACGCCCGACAGCGTCGACTCGCTGCTGCTGGTCGGCCACAACCCGGGCATGCACGCCCTCGCCGAGGCGCTGGCCGGCTCGGCGGAAGGCGACGCGCTGTCCCGGATGCACCGCGGCGGTTTCCCCACCGCGGCCTTCGCCGTCCTCACCCTCACCGGGCCGTGGAAGTCCGCCGAGCACGGCGCGGCCCGGCTCACCGGCTTCTGGGCGCCGCACGAGGGCTAGTGCCCCTCCCGGCAAGGTTTGCCCCGCTCGCCGCCCTGGCACGCGCGTCCTCCCCCTACCTTCGGTGGGTGGGGGCACCCCCGGCGAAGCCAGGGGGAGTGCCCCCAGCGTTGGCGGAAAGCCCGAGTAGGCCCACTACGAGGGCTTCCGGCCGCCTTGCGGCCTGGGGGCACCCCCACGCCGAAGGCCATGGGGGAGCACCAGGACACCTCGCTACCGGGCAAACCTTGCCGGTCACGGCACTAGCGGACAGCGGTACACGGCTGCGCCCAGGGGCAGCGGGTGGCGCGCGGGCGGCCGGCTCACGCGCCCTACTCGCCCCGCGTCAGTCGGTGACGGTGCCGTCCATAGCGTCGGCCGCCTCGATCTCCTCGCGGGTGATCCCCAGCAGGTACAGCACGGCGTCGAGGAAGGGGACGCTCACCGCGGTGTCGGCTGCCTTCCGCACCAGCGGCTTCGCGTTGAAGGCCACGCCCAGGCCCGCCGTGTTGAGCATGTCCAGGTCGTTGGCGCCGTCGCCGATCGCCACCGTCTGGCTCAGTGGCACCCCCGCGAGCTGTGCGAAGGACCGCAGCAGCCGCGCCTTGCCGGCCCGGTCCACGATCGGCCCGGTCACCTTGCCGGTCAGCCGCCCGTCGACGATCTCCAGGGTGTTGGCGGCTGCGAAGTCCAGCCCCAGCCGCTCCTTGAGGTCGTCGGTCACCTGGGTGAAGCCGCCCGAGACCACGCCGACCTGGTAGCCGAGCCGCTTGAGCGTGCGCACCAGGGTGCGGGCGCCGGGGGTCAGCCGCACCTCGGCGCGCACCTTGTCCACCACGGACGCGTCGAGACCGGCCAGCAGCGCCACCCGCGCGTGCAGCGACTGCTCGAAGTCCAGCTCGCCGCGCATCGCCGCCGCCGTCACCTCGGCGACCTGCTCCTCGCACCTGGCGTGCGCGGCGAACAGTTCGATCACCTCGTCCTGGATGACGGTGGAGTCCACGTCCATGACCACCAGTCGCTGTGCCCGGCGCTGGAGCCCCGACGGCACCACCGCCACGTCCACCCCGCGCGCGGCGGACTCCAGGGCCAGGGCGGAGCGCAGCGCGGTGTGCTCGGCGCCGGACACCGCGAACTCCACCGCGGTCACCGGGTACTTCGCGAGCCGGAAGATGCGGTCGATGTTGCCGCCGGCGCCCGTGATCAGAGCCGCTATGGCCGCGATGGACTCCGGTGCGAGCGGCCGGCCGAGCACCGTGACATGGGAACGGCCCGCGCCGCGCGGACTGTTGTCGCCGGTCCCGGAGATGATCTCGGCCTGCATCTTCATCGACTCGGCCCAGCCGTGCACGGTGACCCGCAGGTCGCTCTCCGCGCCACGGGCGGTGGGGACGGTGACCAGCGCGCACAGCACGATCCGGCCGCGGGTCACCACCTGCTCGATGTCCACCACGGCCACGTCGTAGCCGGCCAGCGTGTCGAAGAGCCCGGCGGTGAGCCCGGGCCGGTCCTTGCCGAAGATCTTGACCAGGAGGGTCGGCGCGTCGGCCGCGGGAAGCACGGGGACGATCTCGTTCGCGGCGGCTGCCGGTGGGGTCTGCGGGGCGTCGTTCATGGTGGTCCCACCGTATCCGCCGTCCGCCTGCCGGGCACCAGCAGTCCCGGCTGGCGGACACTCGCGGCACCGGGGGAGCGCGGGCCGTCCGGCCGGGCGCGGGCCGCCCTGCCAGGGTGGTACTACTTATCCGGCACCCGCCGGACCCGCGTCGGTCCGAAGGCGCCGCGGTACGGAACCGGCGGTGCGCAAGGTGCGTCGTGGGGCGTGGAGGGTGGCTATCGGTGACCGATCCGAGCCTGAAATAGTTCCTCCCGATGTTCGCAATCCATAGACTGCCCCTCCATGGGGGACTTCGGGGGACAACAAATGGGGCATGGGGTGCCTGAACTCGTACTCGAACTCAACGGACAGACCTGGCCGCTGGACCCGTCCAGGTCCTACAGCCTCGGCCGTGACCCGCAAGGCGACCTCGTACTCGAAGACCCGAGGGTGTCCTGGCGGCACGCCACGATCCGCCGTGGTGAACGGGGCTGGCTGCTGGAGGACTTGGGCAGCACCAACGGGACCTTCGTGCAGGGTCGGCGGGTCCAGCACGCCGATGTCGGTCCGGGCGCCGCGGTCCACGTCGGCAACGCGACCGACGGGCCCCGGCTGGACTTCACCGCTCCGGCGGGCGCGGGTGCCGTAGCGAGCGCCGCGGGCGCGGCGGCCGCAGGGGCCGCCTCGGTCCAGGCCGCTCCGTCGGTCGCGCCGCCGCAGGCACCGCACCAGCCGCCCCAGCCGGCAGCCGCCTACCAGCAGGCCCCGCCGCAGGCGCGCCCGCAGCAACCGCCGCAGCAGCAGCCGCAGTACCAACCCCCGCAACAGCAGCCGCAGATGTACGCCGGGCAGCCGCAGGGTGTCCCGCAGCAGGAGCAGCAGGGCCCCGGGGGTTGGGGCGCGCCGCCCCCGCAGGTCCCGCCGCAGCAGCAGGGCTGGGGACAGCAGCCACAGCAGCCGCAGCCCGCCGCGCAGATACGTCA
The DNA here is from genome assembly GCF_056859195.1 of Streptomyces sp. NH27. NCBI lineage: Bacteria > Bacillati > Actinomycetota > Actinomycetes > Kitasatosporales > Streptomycetaceae > Streptomyces > Streptomyces sp. NH27. Next base: position 2,012 of record NZ_JACEGK010000006.1, on the reverse strand, counting down.
GGCCCAGCCACAGCAGCCGCCGCAGCACCAGCCACAGCCTCCGCAGCTGCCGCAGGACGGAGCGTCCGCCTACGGCGTGCGCAGCCCCACCACCTTCCACCAGCTCGCGCTGGGCCGGGTGATGAAGATCGGTCGTGCGCTGGAGAACGAACTGGTCGTCACCGACCTCCAGGTCTCCCGCTACCACGCGGAGTTCCGCGCGCACCCGGACGGCCGCTACGAGATCGTCGACCTGGGCAGCCACAACGGCACCTACGTCAACGGCCAGCCGATCCAGCGCCATCTGCTCGGCCCCAACGACATCGTCGGCGTGGGCCACTCCACCTTCCGGCTGGTCGGCGACCGGCTGGAGGAGTTCGTCGACACCGGCGACGTGTCCTTCTCCGCGCGCCGCCTGTCGGTCACGGTGCCGCACGGCAGGACCACGAAGACGATCCTGCGGGACGTCTCCTTCGGGGTGCCGGAGAAGTCGCTGATCGGCGTGATCGGCCCGTCCGGCTCCGGCAAGTCGACCCTGCTGCGCGCGCTGACCGGCTACCGGCCCGCCGACCAGGGCGAGGTGCTGTACGACAACCGCAACCTGTACAAGCACTTCGCGGAACTGCGCCAGCGCATCGGCCTGGTCCCGCAGGACGACATCCTGCACAAGGAGCTCCAGGTCAGGACCGCGCTGCGGTACGCCGCCAAGCTCCGCTTCCCCGGCGACACCGCGAGCGCGGAGCGCGAGGCGCGGATCGACGAGGTGCTGCGCGAGTTGAAGCTCGACATCCACGCGGACAAGAAGGTCACCTCGCTCTCCGGCGGCCAGCGCAAGCGCGTCTCGGTCGCCCTGGAGCTGCTGACCAAGCCGTCGCTGATCTTCCTGGACGAGCCGACCTCCGGCCTCGACCCGGGCATGGACCGCGACGTGATGAAGCTGCTGCGCGGCCTCGCCGACGACGGCCGCACCGTACTGGTCGTCACCCACTCGGTGGCGGAACTGGCGCTGTGCGACAAGCTGCTGGTCATGGCGCCGGGCGGCGCGGTGGCGTACTTCGGCCCGCCGGACGAGGCGCTGACCTTCTTCGGGTACGACAACTGGGCCGACGTCTTCTCCGCGTTCGAGAACTACCGCGACTACGACTGGTCCGGCCGCTGGCGCGGTTCGCAGCACTACCAGACGTACGCCGCCGAGCTGGACCAGTCGGCGCCGCAGGCCGCGCACTACATCCCGTACCAGGCGGCGCGGCCGCCCAAGCCGCAGGGTTGGGGCTCGCAACTGATCACGCTGGTGCGGCGCTACCTGTCGGTGATCGTCTCCGACCGGGGCTTCATCGGGCTGATGCTGATCCTGCCCGCGGTGCTCGGCGTGGTCAGCATCCTGATCCCCGCCGACTTCGGCCTCGGCCTCGGCAAGGCGCCGTACTTCCAGAACAAGGACGCGGGCACCATCCTGATGATCCTCGCGGTCGGCGCGTGCTTCGCGGGCGCGGCGAACTCGGTCCGCGAGCTGATCAAGGAACGGGTGATCTACGAGCGGGAACGCGCGGTCGGGCTGTCCCGGTCGGCGTACCTGATGTCCAAGGTCATCGTGCTCGGCCTGATCACCGCGCTCCAAGGTGCGATCATCTGCGGCATCGGCTTCGCGCCGCGCAAGATGCCCACCCAGGGTGTCATCCTGCACAGCCACCCGGGTGTGGAGATGACGCTGGTCATCATCATGTTCGGCTTCACCTCGATGATGGTCGGCCTGATCATCTCGGCGCTGGTGAAGACGGCGGAGAAGACCATGCCGTTGCTGGTCATGTTCGCCATCGTGCAGATCGTCTTCACCGGTGTGCTCTTCCAGCTCTACGGCAAGCCCGGCGTGGAGCAGTTGGCCTGGTTGATGCCGGCCCGCTGGGCGGTGGCCGGGGCGGGCGCCACGGCGAGCCTCAACACGCTGCTGCCATGGGATCCGACCCGCAGGACACACGACGCGCTGTGGCAGCACACCACGGCCGCCTGGACGTTGGACGTCGTGGTGCTGCTGG
>NZ_JACEGK010000005.1:0-44221 GCF_056859195.1 Streptomyces sp. NH27 | reverse complement strand
CCACGATGTCGCTGGCCGCGCCGCGAATCCTGCTGCCGGCGCTGCTCGGGGCCGGCCGGCGCGCCGCCTCATCAGGCCCGCCGGCCGACCCGCTGGCACCCCGCGACCGGCGCCCGCACCCGGACGCGGCGCCGGAGACCGCCTGACCCCCGGCCGCCGCTCAGGACTTGGCCGCGTTGGCCACCTCCTGCTCCAGCACCCAGCGGGTGAGCGCCACCCGGCTGGACAGGCCCAGCTTGGCGAAGGTGTGGCGCAGGTGGCTGTCGACGGTGTGTGGCGAGAGGATCAACTGCGCCGCCACCTCCCGGTTGGTGAGCCCTTCGGCGACCAGCCGGGCGACCTTGATCTCCGATCGGGTCAGCTGGTTCCACGCCGAGGCAGTGGGCTGTGCCGGCCCCGCCGCGACCCGCGCCCCGGAGGACCGGCCGAGCCGGTCGGAGACCCGGTCGGCGTCCACCCGCAGGCCCGCCCTGGCGAACAGCTCAAGCGCCCCGCGCAGCAGGTCCGTCGCCTCGTAGCGCTGGCCGGCGTGCTGCAGCGCCGTGCCGAGGTCCTCCAGCGCCTCGGCACGCAGCGGCGTCCAGGGGCTTTCCTGGTAGGCATCGACCGCGACCCGCAGCATCGCGGGATCCGCCTCCAGCAGCCCCCTGGAGTGAACGTCCGCGGCGGCCAGGGTGACGCAGCTCGGGTTGCGGCGGGACAGCCGGCTGGCGGTGTCCGCCACCAGCCGCGCGGTGTCCCGGTCGCCAGCTCTGAGGGCCAGCCGCACCACCTTCGAGGCGGCGCCCGGCTCCTGCACGAACAGCACCACCCGGTCCGGCAGGGCCTTCAGTACCGGATCGAGGGACCGGATGGCCTCGGCCGGACTGTCCTCGGCCTCATGGACCAGCGCCGTGCACCACGCCAGGTCCTCGACCCGGGAGCCGAGCCCCTCCGCGTCGAGTCGGCGGGCCTGCTCCAGTTGTGCGCGTGCCGCCCCCAGATTCCCGGCGCGCAGCGCGAGACGGGCCAGGATGCCGAGCAGCGGCACGCTCATCGCCACCGTGGTGAGCTGTTCGGCCATGCGCATGCCTGCCTCGGCCTCCGCTATGGCGTCGTCGATCAGCCCGCGGGCCAGCCACAGTTCGGCCCGGTGGTAGTGCCACAGCGGATGCGACCAGGCGGTGCCGAGCCGGTACGCCTCGCGCTGGCCGTATCCGTACACGGCGGCGGCCTCGGTGAAGCGGTCGGCAGCCGCGAGGGCGGTGCCCAGCCAGACGCGCGGGTGGTACGTCGCGGACTCGCCACCTGACTCGTCGGCGACCTGGACCGCCTCGCTGGCCAGCGAGATGGCGCTCGACACGTCGCCGGAGGACAGCGCGGCGATGCTCTTGGCGGCGATCCCGAGGGCCATCGAGGGATACTCCTCCGAGCTGCGGGCGAGCTGTACGGCCTGGTCCGCCGCCTCGGCCGCCTCCCGCAGGTCGCCCGCGTTGAGCAGCGCGTGGGCCCTGATGGCCAGCACCCGCGCGCGGACCGGGTCGGCGACGCTCGGCAGGGCGAGCGCCCGCTCGGTGTAGCGGACCGCGGCGACGTCCTGCCCGGCGTGCTTGAGCGCGGAGGCGAGGCCGTACAGCAGCATCGCCTCGGTCTCCGGGTGCATCCCGGTCTTCAGGACGGACTCGCCGAGCTCCTGCGCCTCGGCCAGCCGACCGACGCTGGACAGCAGACCGACGGCCTCAGCGGCCAGCCGCGGCCGCATGACGTTGTCGTTGTCGTTGTCGTTGTCGCCGATGGCCGTCAGAGCGCGCAGCGCCAGGTCGGCCGCGGTGCCAGGGGCGGTGTGCGCGAGCTGCACCACCGCGGTGTGCAGCGCGTCCACGGTGTGGCTGTTCCAGTGCGAGCACCCGTTGATGATGTGCTCGGCGATCTCGGTGGAGGGGCGGTTCTCCGCCCGCAGTACGATCACCGCCTCGCGGTGCAGAACCTTGCGCACCGGACGGGAGATGGCGCTGTAGACGGACTCGCGGATCAGGTCGTGCCGGAACGCCAGTTCGGTGCCGGTCTCCACCAGGGCGTCCTGCTGCATCGCCTCCTCCGCGGCCATGACCAGGTCCACGGCCCGCTTGCCCCACAGTCCCGCCGCCTCGTGCACGGTGAACGGGCGGCCGAGCACCGCGCCGGCTTCCAGCAGCCGGTGGGCGTCGGGCGAGAGGCCCTGCAGATGGCGCTGCACCGCGCCGATGAAACCGGCGGGTAGCTCGGCGTCGGGTGAGTGGCTGTCCTGCTGGTGGGCCGGCCCGCCGTTGGACAACCGAGTGTCCTGCCCGCGCAGCGAGAGCAGCAGTTCCTCAAGCAGGAAGGGGTTGCCGCCGCTGCGGTGGACCATACCGAGCAACTGCCGGTCGGGTTCAGTCCCCAGGAACGCCGCGCACAGCGCGCTCGCCGCGGTGTCGTCGAGGGGCTGGACGTTCATCCGCTCGATGCCCGCGTCCTGCAGCAGCAACTCGACCGCCTTGCGGCCGGGGGAGTCGGCCGGCGCGGGTCGGCGGGCGAGCAGCCAGAGCACCGGGGAGGAGGTGAGCGAGGGGACCAGCAGGCGCAGCGCCAACGCGGTCAGCTCGTCGGCCCACTGGACGTCGTCGAGGGTGATCAGCAGTGGCTGCTTGGCGACGTGCCGCTCCAGGATCTCGCCGAGTCGGTCGATCAGCCAGAACCGGCTGGAGGGCGGGGCGTCCAGCCGGTCGATGGCGTCGATGGCGTCGGCGAGGGCCGAGTTGTTGCGCAGTGCGCCGAGCAGGGTGCTCAGTGGCGCCGCGTGGTCGAACTCGGTGGCCTGCCCGGTCGCCGTCGCCACGTTCTGCTCGGCTGCGTAGGCGGTGGCCGCGGCCAGCAGCCTGCTCTTGCCGATGCCCGGCGGGCCGTCGATGACCAGGCACCCGCCCCCGCCTGCCACGGCCCGGTCAACGGCTGCGCGCAGCCGGGCCAGTTCAGCGTTTCTACCGACTATATGCCTCAGTACCATTTTCGTTTGTCCTCCCCCGCGTAAGGCGTACCACCGTCCTACCCGTGTGGTACGCCATCGCTACTACACGATGAACAATTCAGCCCGCCCGCCATCGGCGGTTACCGGCGTTGGGCTGATTCTGCAACACATACATGAGTAAACGACCGTCGTTCATCGGTCATCTGACACAGAGTCAATGTGACCCCTGCGATTGCCGTGACCAGCCATCTCGCCGCCGGAGTGGAGGATGACAGGGCGGGAGCCAATCGGAAGAATGGCCTGAACCGCTCACCGGACCCGGACTGCCCGGCAGTTCGCGGACATGACGGCGCCCCGACCGGGGCTCCGGTCGGGGCGCGGGGGCGTCGCTGCCCATGGGATCGATACGCCCTCGGGCCGCCGTGCGGCGGCCCGAGGGCGTCAGTGTCAGGCGCGTTCCCGCCGAGGAACCAGCAGGCTGACCGCCGCGATGGCGATGGCCAGCCCGGCCGCGATGAGGAAGACCACGTCGTACCCGGAGGCGAGGGCCGATGCCCCGTTTCCGCTGCCTGACTTGGCGCTGGCGGCCGTCGCGAGCGCCGCGAGGCCCACCGACCCGCCGACCTGGTTGGAGGTGACGGTCACGCCGCCGACGATCCCCGCGTCGCTGGCCGGGGCGCCGGAGGTCGTCGCGGCCATGAGGGTGGGGAACACCAGGCCGATGCCGAGCGAGATGAACAGCGTCGGACCGAGGACACCGGTCAGATAGCCGCTGCCGGCGTCGGCCTGGGACAGCCAACCGAAGCCGGCCACAAAGCAGGCACACCCGGCCACCACCAGCGGACGCACCCCGGTGCGCGGCAGCAGGGACGACGCCCAGCGGGCGATCAGCATGAACATCACCGCGGCGGGCGTCTGCCCGAGCCCGGCCTTCAGCGCGCTGTAGCCGAGCACGTCCTGCATGAACAGCGAGGTGAAGTACCACATCGCGATGGCGATGCCGCCGAACAGGAACAGCATGGCGCTGCCGGTGGCGATGCCCCGGACCCGGAACAGCCGCAGCGGCAGGATGGGCTGCTCGGCGAACCGCTCCTCAAGCACCACGAAGAGGGCGAGCAGCACCAGACCCGCCACGATCGGACCGAGGACCTGCGCGGAGGACCAGCCGTGGTCGGAGCTCTGCATGACCCCGAAGATCAGCGCGGCCAGACCGGCTGTGCCGGTGACGGAGCCGGGCACGTCGAGGAACTGCCGCTTGCCGGCCGTCTTACGGACCAGCGCCACCACGGTCGTGCCGATCAGCACCGCGCCGATCGGCACGTTGATGAGGAAGACCCACCGCCAGGACAGGCCGGTGGTGAGCGCGCCGCCCGCGACCGCGCCGGCCATGCCGCCGACACCACCCGAGGCGGACCACGCGCCGAACGCCTTGGCCCGCGCGCCCTCCTCGGTGAAGTAGGTGTTGAGCACCACCAGCGTCGACGGGGCCATGAACGCCGCGCCCAGGCCCTGGGCCACGCGGGCCCCCACCAGGATCCCCGGAGTGCCGGCCAGGCCGCCCACCAGGCTGGACGCCGAGAACAGGAACAGTCCGACGACCAGCATGCGGCGCGGTCCGAACAGGTCCGCGGCGCGGCCGCCCAGCAGCATGAACCCGGCGAAGGTCAGCAGATAGCCGTTCACCACCCAGGCCAGGCTGGTCCCTGAGAAGCCCAGGTCCTTGTCGACCGAGGGCAGAGCGACGTTCACGATGGCCGAGTCCAGGATCACCATGAACTGGCACGCGCACGCCAGCGCGAGGACCATCCAACCCGGTGGGGTCCTCGGCCTGGCAGCATCCTGGCTGCGGGGCAGATCAGTTTGTTCGGTCGCCACGAGGCGTCCTCCTGAATATCTGCGTTACATATGAAAAACGGGAACTCAAACGGGTTTCAGGACCTGCGGTCGAAGCCCGCCGCGGCCGCCGGGGACATCGCGAGCTCGCTCGCCGCGCCCCTGACCTGGTCGATGACACCGTCGGGGTCGGCCGGGCCGTGGTCCCCGCGCCAGGCGACATGCTGGTCCGGGCGGACCAGTACCAGGTCGCGCTCCCACAGCTCCCGTACCCGGCTGTCCTTGACCACGAGATGGCGGACCGGCAGGCCCCGTCGGGCGGCGGCGGTCAGCAGTGCCTCGGCTCTTCCGTCGCCCACGGTGTCCACCAGCGTGAACTCGGGGCCGAACCGGTCGAAGAGCTGCCCGCCGTCGGCCAGGATCACGCTCGGCGGGCGGACACCCGGCCAAGTGCTCGGGGTGTATTGCAGCGGGTCGAAGGCCGGTTCGCCGGTCCCGTCCGTGCAGACAATCGAGGAGGTCGGGTACCGGTAGTCCAGGTAGACGCCCTCGTAGGTGTTCTCGCCGGGCTGGGCGTTCAGGAACTCGCTCAGCCGGGCCGGCGGCGCCCCCTCGTGGGTGAGCCGCATGTACGCGAAGTGCACGCCGAGGTGTTCGCGGGACGCCGCCATGTTGCGCAGGCCGACAGGCCGCCGCTCCGCCTCGTAGGAGTCCAGCAGTCCGGGTCCGCCGTAGCCGTTGATCAGCGCCGAGAGCTTCCAGCCCAGGTCGACCGCGTCGCCGGCGCCGGTGTTCATGCCGTGGCTGCCGGAGGGGAACATCTGGTGCGCGGCGTCGCCGGCCAGCAGCACCCGCCCGGACCGGTAGCGGTCGGCGATCAGGTACGTCGGCGTCCAGCGCGAGGTGACCTGCACCTTGTCGATGTCCAGGTCCACTCCGAGCTCGGAGCGTATCCACGCCGCGGGATCGGCCGGCGGCGGGTCGAAGGACTCGTGGCGCAGCGAGTGGAACGCCCAGGTCCCCGCCTCGTCGAGCGAGATGATGACGTAGCTGCTGGTGAAGTAGTGCCAGAAGTAGCCGTGCCGGAACAGGCTCTCCTGGTCGGTGCTGTGGAAGGTCACCGAGAAGGCGGCCGGCAGCTCGCGAACCTCACCGCCCTCGCCGTCCGCGACGCCGCCACTGCCCAGCGGGATCCCGACCGCACCGCGCACCGCGCTGCCGGCCCCGTCGCAGGCGGCCAGGTACTGGGACCGCACGCGGTGGCGGACGTCGTCGGCCAGGTCGTGGAAGGTGCTGGTGACGCCCTCGTCGTCCTGGCTGAGCGACTCGAACCGCCAGCGGCTGCGGACGTCGATCAGCGGATGGCGCCGGCAGTGGTCGAGCAGCACCGGCTCCAGGTCGGCCTGGGACACCCGCTGGTACGGCTGGCTGGGCTGGCTGCCGTCGTTGCGCTCCCTGATCTCCTGCCACTTCTCGTCGACCGAGGGCTGCTTCCAGACCGCCAGCCGCTCGCGGTTCAGCCCGGTCGACCACAGGACGTCGAAGGAGTGCGCGGCAGGCACGCCCGCCCGGCGGATGTCCGCGGCGGTCCCCAGCCTGGCGTGATGCTCCATCGTCCTGGGGTTGCTGAACTCCATCTTCGGATGGACGGTGGGGCCGGCGTTCTGCTCCGCGAGCAGGCTGGGCACACCGTGGTAGGCCAGTTCCAGGGCGGCCATCATCCCGACCGGGCCGGCACCGACCACGACTACAGGGGCGTTGTCCATGCGCTCCTTGCCTCCACTACCTACCGAATGTCGCCCCAGTGTCCACAGGCCGCAGCGGCCGACACATCACGTGTTCCTGGGATCTTGGACGTCGAAGCCGAAACGCGGGTGCGACGGCCCGGGCGTTCGGGAATTACGGCGGGCCGGTGCGCGACCCGCCACGCGCCGGAATCGGTTCTACCGTCGGCCGCAGCCCGCCGGAATGGCGCGTTCACGTGATATCCGCGCCGTCCGGGCCGACCGGGGTCCGCGTGATGGCGGCCTCCGCACTCGGACCGTATGCTCCGTGCGCACATGCCTGAGTGCCCCTCCGACACGACAGGAGAACTGATCCGTGCCTGGTCATTCCGTCACCGTCACCATGTGGTCGGACACGAGCTGCCCGTGGGCGGCCCTCGCGCTGGAGACGCTGCACACCGAAGCGAAGCGGCTGGATGTCGAACTGCTGGTCGACCACCGCGCGTTCCCGCTTGAGCTGTTCAACAAGATGCCCACGCCCAAGCACATAGTGGAGAGCGAGATCGTCGCCATCGCCGGGCGGCTGCCCGACCTCGGATGGCGGCTGTGGAACGCCCCACCGCACACCTACCCGGTGACGATGCTCCCGGCGATGGAGGCCGTACAGGCCGCGAAGGACCCCGAGGTGGGTGGGCTGGCCGGCAGCGACGAGCTCGACATCGCGCTGCGGCGCGCCTTCTTCGTCGAGAGCCGGTGCATCAGCATGCCGTCGGTGATCCTGGAGACGGCCGAGCAGTGCCCGCAGGTGGACGCCGAGCGGCTGGCGAGCGCGATCGCGCAGGGCAGGGGCCGCCCCGAGGTCTACCGCGACTGGCGGGAGGCGCAGGCGATTCCCGTCCAGGGCAGTGCCACGCTGGTCTCCGCGGCCGGGGAGCCGTTGCACAACCCGGGAGCGCAGTACCACTGGTCGAAGCCCGACAGCCCGCTGGAGGGCGGCTTCCCGGTTGTCGAGGGCTACAGCGCCGACTGGGCCGCCGAGTTGCTGACCCGGACCGGCTGACGGGGGAGCGCCGACAGGCCGGCGCCACGGCACACCCCCGCCGGAGTGTGCCGTGGCACGGCGGCCCCGGCGGGGACTTGGTTTTGGTCACATGTCCGAAGGTGCCCGGACGGCCGGCGTCAGCTGCACGGTGTGGTGGTGCTGCCGGATCTCCTCCACCGCCTGGCGCAACTCCTCCTCGTCCGACGGCGGGTTGGCGAGCAGGTCCGCGATGGCCTGCTGGTAGTGCTCGTGGCCGGCCGGCGTCGCCACGAGCAGGAACTTCATGGGCACGTCGCCGGGGTTGCGGAAGCCGTGCGGGCAGCCCTTCGGCACGTACATCACCGTGCCGGGTGTCGCCCGGGTGATCTTCTGGCCGGTCCTCGACTCCCAGTTCGTCCACGAGCCGGGGTCGCTGCTGCGCACCACCGGCTCGAAGGCGAACATCTCCACCTCGCCTTCGAGGACGTAGAAGATCTCCTCGTGGGTGTTGTGGAGATGCGCCCCGACGTCGAACCCCGGTGCGAAGTTGCACTCGACGGCCAACATGTTCGGGGTGTGTGCCTCCCCCACCTTCAGGTTCACCTGGTGGCCGATCGCCCTGCCCTCACCTGGCGCCAAGCCGAATCCGTCGGGCACGCTCATGGCTGCTTCCCTTCGTGTTGCTCTGCACGCCGGGGCCGGCCCCGGCGTGACCGCCGCTGCCGAAAAACACCTGCAGCATCCATTTGCCGCCCGCACGGTCACATCACGTGTTTCTGGGATCCTGCGCCGGCGAGAGGCCGCCGGGCCCGGTGGAAGGCACCGGTCACCAGCGACGCCGCGAAGGTCACATGAATACGTGATGTTGCGCGACCCCGGGTGGGAGAACCTGATTCCACACCTCTGCTGGGCATTGACGAGCACCGATGTGGCCGAGTGCCCGATCGGCCGGCGCACCGGTCGCGGCGGCATGCCGCCGCGCCGCCGCTGGCCACTTCGCCCAAACCCGGATTGGAGATGACTGATGTCGTCCAAGCATGTGCGGCTCGACGAGCAGGATCAGGACCTGCTCTTCCGCGAAGCGCACACGACGCACACCTTTACCGACGACCTGGTCACCGATGAGCAGCTCGCCGCACTCTACGACCTCGTCAAATGGGCGCCGACGTCGTTCAACCAGCAGCCGCTGCGCGTGGCGCTGATCCGGTCGGAGCAGGCGAGGAACCGCCTGGTGCCGCTGATGTGGGACAGCAACCAGGAGAAGGTGGCGAACGCCCCGCTGACGGCGATCCTCGCCGCCGACCTGAACTTCCACGAGCTGCTGCCCGCGTTGCTCCCGGTCTTCCCGGGCGTCGTGGACGCCTACTTCTCCGACCAGGCGGACCGGGTCGAGTCGGCGCAGCTGAACGCCACACTGCAGGTCGGGTACTTCATTCTTGGCGTGCGTGCGCTCGGTCTGGCGGCCGGGCCGATGACCGGGTTCAACGCGGAGAAGGTCACCGAAGAGTTCTTCGACTCGGCGCGGCACCGCGCGCTCGTCATCGTCAACCTCGGCACACCGGGCCCGAACGCGTACTACCCGCGTCAGCCCCGACTGGAATTCGACAGGGTTTTCACCACGCACTGAGACGGGGAGCTGAAGCACCATGACAGATACTCTGGCGGACCCGCGGACCCGTTCCCTGGAACCGCTCAAAGAGCTCTACTACGCGCACTACCGCTTCCAGTACCTGAGCGCCGCCTGCCAGTTCGGGCTGTTCGAGATCCTCGGCCGTGAGCCCGGGCTCACCCGCGCGGAGATCGCCGAGCGGCTGGGGATCGAGAACCAGCCGGCCCGGATCCTGCTGCTCGGCTGCACGAGCGCCGGCCTGCTACGCAAGGAGGACGACCACTACTTCAACACGCCGGTCTCCGAACCGCTCGCCGGCAAGCTGGACGACGTGCCCGCGGCGTTCGTGCCGTGGGAGCAGACGGTCAACTACCGCCCGATGGCGTGGTTCTACGAGTCGCTGAAGGCATACAGCAACGTCGGCCTGCAACGGGAGATCCCCGGTGACTCGCCGACGCTGTACGGCCGACTCGCGGAGGACTCCCGGCAGGAGACCGTCTTCCACAACATGATGGGCTCCGTCAGCCGGCTGGTCGCCGAAGAGCTGGTGCAGCACCTGGACCTCTCGGGCCGCACCCACCTGCTCGACATCGGCGGCGGCACCGCGATCAACGCCTCGCACCTCGCGCGCCGCTGGCCCCACCTGCGGATCACCATCGCCGACCTGCCCACCGTGGCGGAGCGGGCGAACGAGAAGATCGCCGCGCTCGGACTGAGCGACCGGGTCCGCGCGGTCGGACTCGACGTCTTCCAGGACGAGTTCCCCGAGGGCTGCGACGCCGTCCTGTTCGGGCACTTCCTGGAGATCTGGTCCATCGAGCGGAACAAGGAGCTGATCGCCAAGGCCGCCCGTGCCGTACGACCCGGCGCCGGCGTCTTCGTGGTCACGCCCGAGGCGCACGACGACGACACCGGCCCCGACGTGGCCGCCGCGCTGTCGGCGTACTTCCTGACCGTCGCCTCCGGCGAGGGCATGGTGTACACCTGCCGGGAGTACGAGGAGTGGATCTCCGAGGTCGGCTTCGAGCCGACCGGCCGGCTCTCGGTCGGCATCGGCGACGCCGTCATCACCGGCGTCAAGCGCTGAGCCGCACACCGTGGACGTCTGCTCCCCGCCCGTCCAGACGGGCGGGGAGCAGACGTCTGTGCGTACGGCCGGCCGCTCAGGCGGGTGTCGCGGAGGTGGCCGCCCGCAGCGCGGCCAGTACGTCCCGCGTCGGCGGGACGGCAGCGCAGCGCTCGGCCGCGTAGGTCAGCGCCAGGCGGTGGTATTCGGGGGTGAAGTCCGCCACCGCGTCGGCGACCAGGAACGGCTGGATGTCGTTGCTGAACGCGTCGACGGCGGTCATCAGGCACCCCACGTGCGCGTAGATGCCGCAGATCACCAGTTGGTCGCGACCGGTCCTGCGCAGGAAGTCCAGTAACGGCGTACGGTGCAGCGCGCTGTACCGCCACTTGGTGAGCACCAGGTCGCCGGGCACCGGCCGCAGCGACTCGATCACCTCCCGGTGCTCGGGCTCGGCAGTCATCCCGGCCCCCCAGAAATCCTTCAGCAGTCCACGCTGCTCGTCGGACATCGAGCCGGGCTGTGCCGTGTAGGCCACCGGCACACCCGCGCGGGCGCACTCCCGGCGCAGCGACTCCACGTTGCGGACCAGTTCGACGGCGGGCGACTGCCGCCGGGGGAAGAACTCCAGGAAGAACTTCTGCATGTCGTGGATCAGCAGCACCGCGCGTTCCGGGGCCACCGTCCACCCGACCCGGCCGGGCGGGACCTCGTGCGCGGCCGGCATCGGATAGGGGCTGATGGTGGGAATAGTCGAGGCGCCCGGCCGGTCGTCGTGACCGCTGCCGCCGCTGTTCGGGTTCGTCATGAGTCCTCGTTCCGTTCGCTTCCGGTCGTGGCTTCGACGTGCTCCGGGGGTCTCCCGCCCGCACACGGCCGAGCAGACCGGTGACGGCGCGAGCCGGCACCGGTCTGCTGGGGGGGTCGGGGCGGCGCCGGGTCAGACGAGCGCCGCACCGCCGTCGACGTACAGGTCCTGCATGGTGATGTGGGACGCGTGGTCGGAGAGCAGGAAGAGCACCGCCCGGGCCACCTGCTCGGGCGTTCCGACGCGGCCGATCGGTATCCCGACCTTGAACGTCTCCAACGACCCGCGCACCGTGGCGGCGGCCGCCGCGTCCGCGTCGCCGCCCTTCTCCCACATCCCGCGCAGCATGGGGGTGTCGGTGGATCCGGGGGAGACCACATTGCAGCGCACGCCCTGCCCGGCCAGTTCCAGACCCAGGCATCGTGTGTACATCGCGGACGCCGCCTTGGACGCGGAGTACGCGGCCATGTCCCAGCGGGGCACCCCGCCGGCGTTGGAGGCGACGGTGACGACGGCTCCCCGGCCGCGCCGCGCCATCCGCCCGGCGACACAGCGCGAGACCGCGACGACCCCGCGCACGTTGACCGCGAAGGTCTCGTCCCACTCCGCGTCACCGAGGCCGACGGCGGAGCCCAGCCGGAGCACGCCGGCCACGTTCGCCAGCAGGTCGATGGCACCGAGTTCGCGCTCCACCCGCTCGGCCGCCGCCTCCACCTCGGCGCTGTCGCGCACGTCCACGCACATGGCCAGGCACTTGACACCGGTGGCGTCGAGTTCCGCGGCCACCTCGCCGATCGCCTCGGGGTCCTTGTCCCACAGCGCCACCTGCGCGCCCTGCCGGCCCAGTAACCGGGCCACCGCGGCCCCGATGCCGCGGCCGGCTCCGGTGACCACGGCGACCCGGCCGGTGATCCCGCCGGGTTCGGTCGGTTCCACACCGTTCATGAGTTCGCTTCCCCCAGTGCGTCGTACCCGAACAGCCACGCTCGCTGCCTCAAACCGAAGTCCGCGTCGAGGGCAGAGTCCCGTCGGCGCTGCTCGGCGCCGTCCTCGACATGATGGTTGCGCTCGTTGTCCTGGATGAACCTGTGGACCTGTTCCGTACGCGGCCGGCGCACCGTCTCGTAGCGGCGCAGCGCGTCGGGGACCGTCTTGGCCGTCGCTTTCTCCAGGAAGGCGGCCAGCACCAGCGCGTCCTCCACGCCCAGCGAGGCCCCCTGGGCGCCGAAGGGCAGCATCGGGTGCGCGGCGTCGCCGATCAGCGCCACCCGCTCGCTGCTCCAGTGGTCCACCGGGTCCCTGTCGTACAGCGCCCAGCGGGTCACGCTCGCCGCCGCCGCCAGCAGCTCGAGCAGCTCCGGCGCCCAGCCGGCGTAGGCGTCGAGCAGGTCCTGCGGGGAGCCCTGGGCCGACCAGGACTCCTGCCGCCAGTCCCCGGCCGGGGTGCTGGCGGCGAAGCTGACGGAGCGCCCGCCGGAGATCGGGTAGGCCACGCAATGCTGGCCAGGACCCATCCAGATGGAGACGTGCGGCCGCTCCGCCGACGCCGGCCAGGCCGCCCGCGGCACGACACCGCGGTAGACGGACTGGCCGGAGAAACGCGGGGTGTCGCCGATCAGCTGCCGGCGGACGGCCGAGCGGATGCCGTCTGCGCCGATCACGGCGTCCGCCCGGAATTCGAACCCGTCGGCGAACCGCAGCACGACCCCGTTGTCGGACTCGGTGATGGCCACGCACTCCAGGCCCAGGTGCAGGGCGGGCTCGGGCAGCTGCTCCACCAGGGCGCTGTGCAGATCGGCCCGGTGCAGGGCGACGTAGGGCGCACCGTAAATCCGCGTGCACGCGTCGCCGAGGACGGTCGTGGCCAGCTGCCTGCCGTCCTGCCAGTTGCGTACGTCGATGGAGTCCGGCCGTACCGCGGTGCGCTCCAGGGCGCGACCGATGTCGAGGGCCATGAGCAGCCGTGAGCCGTTGGGCGATATCTGGATCCCGGCACCGACCTCCCGCAGGTGCCGGGCCCTTTCGAACACGTTGCAGTCGATGCCGCGCTTGGACAGGGCCACGGCGAGCGCGACCCCGGAGATGCCGGCACCGACGATGGCGACCTTCGGTGGTTGGTTTCCCATGCGCTGCTTCCTTTCGTGCCTCCCGGCCGACTGCCACAGTCGCGGGTGCTGGGTTTCTGACAGGGGCTCGGACGCCGGTCAGTAGTAGAGGAGCGCCTTGCTCCAGTCCTCGTCAGGACCGAACAGGCTGCGCGGCTTGACCACGTCATGAACGCCGGTGAGTGCCTCGGTGGGCACCAGGGTGCCGAGCGGTACGGAGTCGATCCGTGCCGGTACGGCGCCGTACTCGGCCTCGACCGCGGCGGTGAGCGCGGTACGGGCCGCGTCGCGGTGCTCGGCGTCCACCTCGATCTCGATCTCCAGCAGGTCGGCCCCGGCCCGGCCCCGCCAGAACATCACACCGTGCTCGACCGGTAGGCCGAAGACCAGTTCCTCCAGCCGGGCCTGGGTCACGGTGGCGCCACCGACCCGGTGGCCGAAGGCGCTGCGCCCCAGCACCCGCACGGTGGGCAGTTGCCAGCCGCAGGAGCACGGGTCCGTGGAGACCTCGACGTGGTCCGCCAGGTTGTAGCGCAGCAGCGGCATGGCCTGCCGGTACAGCGGGGTGACCACCAGCTGGCCGGAGCCCTCCTGGGACAGCGTGCCGGTGTGCTCGTCGTACACCTCGAAGATGGCCCGGTCCGCCCACAGGTGCAGCCGGCCGGCGCGGCACTCGCCGGCCAGGCTGCCGGTCTCGGTGGAGCCGTACTCCTCGACGACGGGGACGCCCCAGATCTCGCTGATCCGCCTGCGGCGCGCGGGACTGAGCGGTTCCCCGCCGACGAAGACCGCGCGCAGGGCGGGGAAGTCCCGGTGCGGGACCAGCCCGGCGGCGCGTGCCGCCGCGGCCCAGATCAGGATCTCGGTGGGCATCGACCAGGTCAGGCTGACGCCGAGGTCGTGCAGCACCCGCAGGACCCGCGAGTACGGCATGGCCAGCGAGCGGTTGTCGCCGGGGACGACCGTGGCGCCGTTCAGCCGCGCCGCCGCGTGCGCGAGATGACCGGTGATCATCAGCGCGTAGGGGGTGCGTACCAGGAAGACGTCCTCCGGGCCGATGCCCACCCACTTGCGGGCGTAGCGCTCGGCCAGGTCGGTCCAGTCCTCCTGGGTGTAGTACGAGGGGGTGGGGCTTCCCGCGGTGCCGCTGGACTCGTGGTAGGTGGCCAGCTCACTCCTGGGGACGGCCAGCATCCCGAAGGGGTAGGCGTCCCTGAGATCCTGCTTGCCGGTCAGCGGCAACCGCTCGAAGTCGGCGCGGACGGCCGGTGCCCGGCCGTCCGCGAAACGCCGCTGGTAGAAGGGAGAATCCTGGGCCCACGCGAGCAGCTTGGGCAGCTGCTCGTCCTGTAGTTTGCGCAGCTGGTCCTGGTCGCGCCAGTCGCCCGTCCGGGGCAGGCGCTCGGGGCGCCGCTGGGTCATGGTGCCTCCAGTCGGAGTATTCGCAGGGCGTTCCGCCACAGCACCTGGTCCAGCAGGGACTGCGGAAGCCGGAGGGTCTCGTACTTGGCCAGTTCCGCCGAGGGGTGCTGGAGCGGATACTCCGCGGAGTAGAGCACTCGTTCCGCGCCGAGCCGGCCGATCGCGGTCCGTACGGTGGAGCCGAAGGCGCCGGACGTCTCGACGACTACGTTCCGGCAGGGCGCCACCAGGTCGATCGCGTAGCTGTCGATCAGGCCGATGCCCAGGTGGCCGAGGACGAACACCGTCGCCGGGCGTTTGTCGGCGAGCGTGACAAGGTCGCGGACCCGGCTGCCGGCCCGGTCGACGCACACGATGTAGACGGGGTGCCCGAAATCCGCGGCGAGGTCGAGGAACGCGGCGTAGCGCGGGTCGTCCAGTTGCAGGCCGTGCACCGCGGGGGACAGCTCCAGGGCGCAGCACAGCGCACCGTGCTCGCGATAGCCGGCCGGGTCCCCGTGCGGGTTGCCGAACCAGAAGGGCGCCAGCCGGCCGCCGGCGGCCGCGGCGGCCTCCAGCACCGA
Source organism: Streptomyces sp. NH27 (assembly GCF_056859195.1). NCBI lineage: Bacteria > Bacillati > Actinomycetota > Actinomycetes > Kitasatosporales > Streptomycetaceae > Streptomyces > Streptomyces sp. NH27. Next base: position 29,105 of record NZ_JACEGK010000005.1, on the reverse strand, counting down.
CCGGTTGTCCGGATCGGCGGTCACGTGCCCGCCCTCCACCAGCTGGCGGGCGAGCACGTCCAGGTCGATCACGCCGCCCGCCGCGACCCCGGCGCGCTCGACCCCGCTCTCGTCCATCGCGGACAGCAGGCGGTCGAGCGCGCCGGGTACGGCGGGCAGCCGGGCGTGGAGGTCGAAGACGGGTTGCTGTTCCACGGGACCGGGCCACCCTTACTTCTCAAGGCAGAACTCGTCGATCGGGTACCCCACATGACGATCGGCGTCGGGCAGGTAGCCGAGGACCTTGTCGCCGGGCTTGAGCTCGGTGCTGTTGAGCACCGCCCCGCCGGGGCCGAGGACCCGCACGTGCCAGTCGTCCTGGAGGATCAGGTTGGCCGTGCGCCCGTTGGGCGCGACCGCGTCGACGGAGATCAGCGGACGGGACTCGATCTTCACCCGGCCGACGGTCACCACCCTGGTCCGGCCCTTGACGTCGACCGCCAGCACCTTGCTGCCGGCCTCCAGTTCGCTGAGGTAGTTGGTGCGGTCGTTCTCGCCGGAGATGGTGTACGACATGATCGCGCCGGCGTTGACGCGGAACGGCCGGGTCGGCATGTAGGGCAGCGGGTGCGTCTCGCTGACACACAGGATCATGCCCTTGGAGTGCGAGCCGACCAGGATGCCCTCGTCCTGACGGAAGTGGGAGCAGGTGTCGACGCAGGCCCGCTCGCCCATGCCGATGTGCGCGGTGCGCACCACCTCAAGCTCGACGAGGTCGAGGTTGCCGGGCCTGGCCAGCGCGGCGCCCTTGAGTGCGGTGGCGTCGCCGACGGCCCTGGGGGCCATCATCACCCCGTCCGAGCCGTGCTCCAGGACGCCGAAGAGGATCCCGGCCTCCTCCACGTCCGCTGCGACGGTGATGACGGTGCCGTCGGCGCCGGCCGCGGCCGCGAGCACGATCTCCAGCGGGATCTTGGTGGGATCGCGGAAGAGCAGCACCGCCCACTTCTCGTGGCGCGACACCTGGCAGGCGACGTCCAGCGTCTCGGCGTCGATGATCTCCACGAAACGGCCGAACTCGACCGTCGGGTGGGCCTTGGCGAGTTCCCTGGCGTCACCCTGATCGGAGAGGACCACGACATCGGCCGGGCCGAACTCCGCAGGCAGTTCCTTGCCCTGCGGGAAGAACACCTTCTTCACCGTCGGCGGCAGCCCCTTGAGGTCCGCGAGGCTCGAACTGACCACACCGTCGATCCGCTGGTGCACGGCCTCTTCCACGATGGCCCTCTTCGCGCTCTTCACGGAGCGGACATCGATCCAGGCGAGTTTCACAGGTACACGACTCCTTCGGTCTGGTGCGTGGTGGTTGTGGGACCCGGCAGGTCGGCACCAGGCGGCTGCCGGGTGCCCGGCGCCGCTACCGGGCGCCGACGGACACGGCCTCCTGCCGCGGGGGACGGACGTCGGCGCCCTCGCCGAGGTCGTGGACGATCCGGGAGATCCTGCCCGCCACCGCCCCGGGGTCCGGCGACTGGAAGACGTTGCGGCCCATGGCGACCCCGGCGGCGCCGCCGCGGACCGCTTCGCGTACAAAACCCAGGACCTGCTCCTCGGTGTCCATCCGGACGCCGCCGGCCACGATGACCGGGATGGGGCAGGCGGCGGCGACGTCCGCCATCTCGGCGGCGGAGCCGACGTAGAGCGTCTTGACGATGTCCGCGCCCAGGTCGGCGGCCAGCGTGGCGGCGTGGACGACGAGTTCGGGATCGCGCGGGTTGGTGATCCGGGGTCCCCGTGGATACATCATCGCCAGCAGCGGAACGTTCCAGCGGTCGCACATGTCCGCCACCGCGCCCAGGTCCGCGATCTGCTGCCGCTCCTCCCGGGAACCGACGTTGATGTGCACACTGACCGCGTCCGCGCCCAGCCGCAGGGCCTCCTCGACCCCGGTGACCAGGTACTTGGCGTCCGGGTCCGGCGCGTGCGCGGTGCTGGCGCTCAGGTGCAGGATCAGCGACATCCCGGTGAACCTGTCGGTCTGGACGTGGCGCAGGCTGCCCTTGTGCAGGACTACCGCGTCCACCGCGTTGCCGGCCAGCCGGCCGATCAGGGCGTCGAGGTCGCCGTGCGGGGCGAGTGGACCGTCCGAGACCGAGTGGTCCAGCGGCACGATCATCAGCCGCTGGTCTCCGTGCCGGAAGAGTCGATTCATGCGCAGCGTGCGCGCGAAATGGTTCACTGACATGCCTACCCTTCAACTTCCCCGTGGCTCAGAGCGCCACTGGCTGCTCGGTTCCCGCGCCTTGCGCAGACAGGTCGAACTCCCGGTGCAGCAGGCACACCGCCTCCTCCCGGCGTTGCGCGGGCACGGTGACCGAAGCCCGTAGCTGGGAGAAGGACACCCAGCTGGTGGAGATGCCGGCGGTGGCCAGCACCGCGGTCATCCGGGCCACGTACTCCGGACGGTTGAGCATGCCTATGCCAATGAGCGAGACCTTCGCGACGTCCTCGTCCACCCGGACGTAGCCGCCGTGCACGGAGACCGCGCTGTTCAGGGCGGCGCCGACCTCGGGAACATGGCTTCTGCGGATGGTGAAACCCATCCGGAACTCCTCCTCGTTGGGCCCCGAACGGGCCACCAGATCCACCGGCACCGCGTGCCGGGCGAGGATCGCCAGCACCTCGACCGCCAGGTCGCTGCGCCCCTTGGCCTGTACGAGGACCCGCGCCACGTCGGGATCCGACGTGACGGCGACAACCGTCCCCCCTGTCTCCAGCGAGGTCATCCCGTCCCCCTGTACTTGTCCGACAATGGTTCCCTCCTGTGGTCCGAGCGAGCTCCGAACGTGCAGCTCGACCCGGCGTATGGCGGCGAGTTCGACCGCCCTTGAGTGCAGGACCCTGGCCCCCGCGAACGCCATCTCGGCCATCACGGGGGCGGCGACGAAGGCGATCTTCCGCGCACCGGGAACAATGGTCGGATCAGCGGTGTAGACCCCGTCGACGTCCGTGTAGATCTCACAGCAGTCGGCTTCCAGCGCGGCGGCCAGCGCGACGGCGCTGGTGTCCGAACCTCCGCGGCCGAGCGTGACGATGTCCCCGTAGTCGTTCTGACCCTGGAAGCCGGTGACCACGGTGACACTGCCCTGGTCCAGCAGCCGGGTGACGCGGACCGCGTCGATGCGGTCGACGATGCCGCCGCCGGGCTTGCCCACCACGGCGATACCCGCCTGGGCGCCCGTCAGCGAGACCGCCGGCACGCCGAGCCGCAGCAGCGTCAGCGCCAGCAGGGCGGCCGAGGCGCTCTCGCCGGTGGCCAGCAGCTGGTCGGTCTCCCGCAACTCCTGTGCCACGAAGGCGGAGCCGCCCGCCTGGGCGGCCGCCGCGAGCAGTTCGTCGGTCACGCCACCGCGAGCGGACACGACGACGGCGATCGACGCGCCTCCGCGGTATGCCTCGGCGATCCGGGCCGCCACCTTGTCCAGTCGCTCCGTGCTGGCCAGGGAGCTGCCTCCGTATTTCTGTACCAAGACTCCCATGCGGACTCCCCCGTCGGCTGTGGTCTCTCGGCTGCCCAGCCGCCCACCGCAGGGACTCGGTGACCTGGTGAGTGACCTGGTGGCGGTTCTGAGCCTCCGTTCGTACCGTGTCGGCCAGCCTGGTCCAGTGCAGGGCCGCGGTCATCGCGGGTTCACGGGATATCTCCCGTGACTCTGCGCAACGCACGGAATCCCAGGGATCACGCGAAGCCGTGATCCCTGGGATCGGACGCACGGTGAGGATGTCGGGAACGCCACGTGTCCACAGGGGCCGTGCAGGACCTGAAGGAGCTGCCGGAGGTGGCTGGGGAAGAACTGAGGGATCGCAAGAGGGACGACGCACGCGTGCTGGTGGCCGGCGCCGGACCCGTCGGCGCGACCCTGGCGCTGGAACTGGCCCGGCACGGCGTACGCAGCCTGGTGGTCGACCGGGCCGCGGCACCGCCGCTGTTCCCCAAAATGGACTACATCAACGCCCGCAGCATGGAGTTGCTGCGCCGGCTCGGCGTCGCGGACCAGGTCCGCGAGGGCGCGGTGCCGGCGCGGTTCGACTCGGACTTCCTGTGGGTACTCGGCCTGGACGAGCCGCCGGTCGCGGTCTGGCGCCAGCCCTCGCCCCGCCGGCAGGCCGCCCGGTACCTCGCGGCAGGGGACGGCGCCGGCGCGGTCGAGCCGTACCTGCGGATCACCGGCTCGCTGCTGGAGGACGTGCTGCGCGGGGCGCTGCGCGCCCACCCGCTGGTGGACTTCGAGGAGAGCGTCGAGGTCACCCGCCTGGATCAGGACGCCGGATCGGTCACCGCCACCCTGGCCGACCGTACCGAGGGCACGCCGGACCGCGGCCGCCAGGTCCGGGCGGAGTACCTGGTCGGCTGTGACGGCGGGGGCAGCACGGTACGGCAGGCGCTCGGGATCGACATGCCGGTCAGTGGCCCGTCCAGCAGCCGCTGCTCGGTGTACTTCCGCAGCTCCGACCCGCTGCTGCGGCGCCAGGGGCGGGCGTTCATCACCACGAGCGCCCGCGGCGTCACCCTGGTCTCGCGGGACGAGGGCGAGCTGTGGACGGCCTCGTTCCAGATACCCGACGGCACCCGCTTCGACGGCGACCCGGTGGACGCGCTGCGCGCGAAACTCGGCGAGGAGTTCACCGTCGACGAGGTGCTGACGATCAGCCACTGGACCGGCACGCTGGCCGTCGCGGACGGCTACCGCGGCGGGCGGGTCTTCCTCGCGGGCGACTCGGCACACCAGTTCTACCCATTCGGCGGCCACGGCGCGAACACCGGGATCGCGGACGCGGTGGACCTCGGCTGGAAGCTCGCCGCCCGGCTGGGCGGCTGGGGCGGCGAGACGCTGCTGGACAGCTACCAGGACGAGCGGCGGCCGGTCGCCCTGTTCAACAAGGAGATGTCCACCAACCTGCTTGAGGTGTGGCGGCGCTTCAGCCGACTGGCCGGGGACGGTGCGTCCCGCGAGCAGCTGGCCGGCTTCCTGGAGCGCGAGTCGTACCAGGTCGACAACTCCGGCATCCACTTCGGCCACCGCTACCACCACTCGCGGGTGATCGCGGCCGAGCCGGGCCCCGCCCCGCGCTGGGACTGGACGGGCATCAGCGTCGGCGTCTGGCCCGGCGCCAGGGTGCCGGCGGTGACGCACCCCGACGGCTCCCCGCTCTTCGACCACTTCGGGCCCGGGCTGACCCTGGTGGACCTGTCCGGTACGGACGCCGGCGAGGCACTGGTCAAGCCGGCCGCGGAACAGGGCGTACCGCTGGAGCACTGCGTCGTGGACAGCCCCGCGATCCGGGCACTCTGGGGCGCCGACCTGGTGCTGGTCCGCCCCGACCAGCACGCCGCCTGGCGGGGCGACCGCGTCCCTGATGACGCCTCGGCGCTGCTCGACCTGGTGCTGGGCCGCGCGACGGCGGTGCGGTCATGAGCGGCCTGCTGGACCTGCTGCTCGGCTCCGCGGATTCCGGTGTCGCGGGCGCGCCGCAGTCCGCAGGACCCGCGACGCCCGAGGCGTTCGCCCTGCTGTACAGGCCCGAACGGAACGCCGACCAGGTGGAGATCCTGCTCGGCGAGCCCGGTACCGCACACCTGCTGGCCGACCTGCCGTCGGCGGCCCCCGCCACCGGCGCCGCCGGCGAGCCCCGCCACGAGCTGCTGGCCCTGATCCCCTACCGGCAGATCGTCGAGCGCGGCTTCGTGTGCCAGGACGACCGGACGCCGATCCGCACCCTGGCGGTACGCCGGCAGGGACCCGTCACCGTCGAGGAGATGCTGCGGCGGCTGCCGCGTACCCCGACCGAGCTCCGCGACGCCGGCTTCGACGTGGACGACGAGGAGTACGAGCGCATCGTCCGCGACGTGGTCCGGGACGAGATCGGCACCGGGCAGGGCGCCAACTTCGTCATCCACCGCACCTACACCGCCGAGCTGCCCGGCTTCGGCGTACGTCAGGCACTGGCCGTCTACCGCCGGCTGCTCGCCCGCAGCCAGGGCGCCTACTGGGTGTTCCTGGTGCACACCGGCGACCACATGGTGCTCGGGGCCACCCCGGAGCGGCACATCAGCCTGGACGCCGACGTCGCGGTGATGAACCCGATCAGCGGCACGTACCGCTACCCGCCGTCCGGCCCCGGCCTCGGCGACCTCGCACGGTTCCTCGACGACCGCAAGGAGGCCGACGAACTGCTGATGGTCGTCGACGAGGAGCTGAAGATGATGGCCGGGTTCTGTCCGGACGGCGGCACCGCACGCGGCCCCTACCTCAAGGAGATGGCCCGGCTCGCCCACACCGAGTACCTGATCGAGGGCCGCACCCGGGTCGGCGTCGACGAGATCCTGCGCGGCACCATGTTCGCGCCGACCGTCACCGGCAGCCCGCTGGAGAACGCGTGCCGGGTGATCGCCCGGCACGAGCCGCAGGGGCGCGGCTACTACAGCGGTGTGGTGGCGCTGATCGGCCGGGACGCCTTCGGCGAGGTGGCGCTGGACTCCGCCATCATGATCCGGATGGCCGAGGTCGACGCCGAGCGCCGGCTGCGGCTGGGGGTCGGGGCCACCCTCGTACGGCTTTCCGACCCGGCCGCCGAGGCCGCCGAGACCCGGACGAAGGCCGCCGGTGTGCTCGCCGCCTTCGGCGCGGACGACCCGGCCGGTCCCACCGGGTCCGGCAGGTCCGGCGGGTCCGCGGAATTGGGCGAGCACCCGGAGATCCGCCGGCTGCTGAGCGAACGCAACCGCTCGCTGGCCCGGTTCTGGCTGGAGCCCGGACGTGGCGACATACCCCGGCACATGGTGCTTGAGGGCCGCCGCGGGCTGGTCGTCGAGGCGGAGGACACCTTCACCGCCATGCTGGCCCGGCAGCTGCGGGCGCTCGGCTGCCGGATCGAGGTGCGGTCCTGGCAGGAACGGCCTGACCCCGACCCGTCGGAGTTCGACTTCGCCGTGCTCGGCCCCGGCCCCGGCGACCCGGGGGACCTGGACCACCCGAAGATCGCGGCACTGCGGCGGACCTGCCGCGGCCTGCTCGCCAAGGATCTCCCTTTCCTGGCGATCTGCCTGGGCCACCAGGTGCTCTCCGGCGTGCTCGGACTGGAGCTGCGGCGGCGCGAGAAGCCCAACCAGGGCGTGCAGTTGCCGGTGCGGATGCCGTGGGGCGAGGAACTGGTCGGCTTCTACAACACCTTTACGGCGGTCAGCCCGACGGACCGCTTCGAGCTGCCGGGCCTGTCCCGGCCGGTCGAGCTGTTCCGCGACCCCGCCACCGGCGAGGTGCACGCGATGCGCGGACCCGGATTCGCCGGCGTGCAGTTCCACCCCGAGTCCGTCCTCACCGAGCACGGCGTCCGGATCCTCGGTGAGCTGCTGCGCGGGGTCCTGGCCCAGGTGCCCGTCTGAGCGACGACCGGCTACATCGAGGTTCCCGAGGACGACGAGGTCCCCAGGGACGACGAGGACGACGAGGACGAGGACGAGGAAGCCCGATGCCGCAGCCCACCCCATCCATCACGCTGCCCGGCGGTCCCCCCTCGGGCGGCGCTCCGCCCGTCGACCCGCCCACGCCGCCGGAGGTCCTGCGCCGCTCCGCGGTGGCCTGGCTGGGCCGGCACCTGCTCGACCGGCAGGAAGGCGGCGTCCATCGGGCCGCACCCGCGGTCGGCGGCAGCCCGATCGCCGACCACAAGCACCTGTACGACCAGTCCGCCGCGGTTCTGGCCTTCGCCGACGACGCGCCGGACGAACTCACCGTCGCGCTGCGCGGCCTGCACGCACTGCTCGACCGCGACGGCCGGCCCGGCTTCTCCGAGCTGGCCGACCGGTCCTGGCGGGTACGCCCGGAGGGCCGGGTGCGGACCCTGCACCACCAGTTCCACGCGGCGACCGCGCTGCTGGTGGGCAGCGGACCCACCGCCGACACCGTCGCCCGGGTCAGGGCCGTCGACCTGCTCAACCGCTGCCTGAGCACCTGCCGGAACGGCTTCTTCCCCGGCCGGGTCAGCGAGGACTGGACGCAGACCGTGGACGAGGGCCCCTCCCCGCTCGCCATGGTCGCCGCGGTGCGCGCGCTGACCATCGCCGACGCTCTCGGCGAGTCCGACACGGACGCCGAACAGCTGCCGCTGATCGCCGCGGCCCTGGGCCGGTTCGTCCGCGAACTGCCGTCGCCCGGCGGCTATCCGCAGATCGCCCTCGCCCTGGCCCACGCGGCCAACCTGCTGGGGTCGGACGAACACGCCGACACCGCACACCGCGTCCTGGACCAGACCACCCGCCACTTCACGTCCGCCGCGGACACGGTGGGCATCGGCGGCGGCGACGCCGCCGACCTGCTGCGGGCCGGCGCCGTGGTCCGCTCCCGCGGGTACGACGACCGCGGCGCCACCGCGGTCTCCCGGGCCGCGATCGACCTGCTGGCCGACCGCCGGCACGGCGGCTTCCACACCGACACGGCCCAGATCGGTTCGCCGACGGCCGTCAAGTACGCCCGGGTCCAGTCCACCCTGGCCCGCGCCCTGGGCGCCACGTCCGCCCTGCCGCCCTACTGCGAGGACCCGCCCGCCGATGACCTCGATACCTGAGCCCGCCGCGCTGCTGCCCGCCGACCCCGCCGCCCCCGGTCCTGCTGCGGCCCGGCCGCGCCGGTGGACGAGCCTGACCGCCCCGCAGAACCCGCAGTGGCACAGCCACCCCGCCTTCCCGTCCAGCATGGACGACCTCGCGGCCGCACCGGCCCTGGTCCGGCCCGCCGACCTGCCGCGGCTGCGGTCCGCGCTCGCGCGGGTCGCGCTCGGGCACGCGGTGGTCGTGCAGGCGGGCGACTGCGCCGAGAGCTTCTACCAGTGCACACCCGAAGCGGTCGGCGCCCGGATGGACATGCTCGACCTGCTCGCCGAGGTGCTGGAGTCCAGGACCGGCCTCCCGGCGGTGCGTATCGGCCGCATCGGCGGCCAGTACGCCAAACCCCGATCCAATCCGGTCGAGCGCGTGGGCGACCGGATGTTGCCGTCCTTCCGCGGACACCTCGTCAACTCCGAGGTGCCCAGCCGCGCCGCGCGGGAGCCCGATCCGCGCCGGATGCTGTGGGCCCACCAGGCCGCCTCACAGGTGATGGGCTGGCTGGACGAGCGCCGTACGGCCCGGTCGGCCACCGACGCCGCGGCGGACCGCGGCGGGCTGCCGCTCGGGCCGTGGTCCAGCCACGAGGCCCTGGTGGTCGACTACGAGGCGGGGCTGCTGCGGGAGGACGAGCGGATCGGGTCGTACCTGGCGTCCACCCACCTGCCGTGGATCGGCGAGCGCACCCGCGATCCCGACTCGGTGCATGTGCGCATGCTGGCCGGCATCGCCAACCCGGTCGGCTGCAAGGTCGGGCCGACCGCCCGCCCTGACCACCTGCGCCGGCTCTGCGAGCTGCTCGACCCGGACCGCACTGCGGGCCGCCTGGTGCTGATCGCCCGCATGGGCCGGGACCGGGCGGCCGAGTCGCTGCCGGACCTGGTCGCCGCGGTACGGGCGGGCGGCCATCCGGCGGTGTGGCTGTGCGACCCGATGCACGGCAACACCGTGACCGCGGCGGGCGGTCTGAAGACCCGCTACCTCGACACGCTCGCCGACGAGGTGCGGATCTTCCTGCGGGTGCTGGCCGAGCAGGGGGTGCCCGCGGGAGGCGTCCACCTGGAGGCCGCGGGCGAACCGGTCACCGAGTGCGTCGGCGGCCCCGTGGCGGACGAGCGGGACCTGACCCGGCGCTACACGACCCTGTGCGACCCGCGGCTCAGCCCGGAGCAGGCGGTGCGGCTGATCGAAGGCTGCTTCCCTGAGCCCCGCCGGTGACGGCGGGCGCACCGCGCGGGACCGGGTCCGTATCGAAGCCTGCGTCGGCGAGCCGGCACTGGACCGAGGCGCTGTGTGCCATCGGATGGAGTACCGACAGTTGGCGTCAACTACCTGGCCCTGAAGGGTCGGGCTTGGAGGTAGAGCCCGGCTGGGTGCTGGGTTGTCTCCTCCGTCCAGCACCCTAAGCGGGTGCAGGGGCGTGTGACTCCGCCCCGCTTCGCCACAACTGCCACGCACGGGCACGGATGTTGCGGGAGGCATTGCGGTCGGCGTGATCAACGAATCCGCACGACCGGCACGCGAACCGCCCCTGAGAGACACGGTTCAGCTTGTCTGTGTATCCGCACTCCGCGCACATGCGGGAGGTGTAGGCGGGGTCGACGAACAGGACGGGGACACCGGCCCTGCGGGCCTTGTACTCCACGAACCGTCCGAGTTGGGCGAAGGCCCAGGAATGCAACGCGACCCTCCCCCAGCCTTCGGCCGGGAGGTGCCCCCAGGGCTTTCTCAGCCGTACCCGCTGGCGGATACCGGCAAGGTCTTCCATACCGATCCCGCACCCGGTGCGTTCAGCCTCGGTCACGATGCGCTTGGAGACGATGTGGTTGGCCTCAGCCGCTTTGCGCTGCTCCTTGCGGCGCTGCCGCTTGAGGACCCGCTTGGCCGACCGGGTGCCCTTCTTCTGGAGCTTCGCCCGCAGGGCAAGCTGACGCTTACGGTAGCGGTTCAGGTCGCGTCCGGCGTGGATCGTCCCGTCCGAGGTGGCGGCGATATTGACGATGCCCAGGTCCACGCCGAGGAAATCGGCCGGCTCGTACCGCTCGGCCTCGGGGACTTCACACGTGGCGATGAGGAACCACATGCCGTCGCGGTGGACGAGATCGGACTCGCCCTTGCGGTGGTCGGCCAGTAGCTTGCGGGCCTGGTCCGAGCAGACGAAACACACCCCACGCATACGCCCGGCGGTGGTCCAGATGGAGACGGTCCGCTCGTCGACCTGCCAGGAAAGACACCGGTCGTCGTACGGCTGTGCCGCATCTTCACGGAAGACGACCGGCTTCGACTCGGCCTTGGCCCCGCGCTTCGATCCAGGCTTGCCGAGGTTCCCGGCACGGACATCGGCGCGCACGGTGGTGTAGGCGTCGGCAACCATCCGCAGCACATGCAGCGCCGGCTGCGCCGACAGGCCCCGGCCTTTCAAGTCGCGGTAGGCGAAGCCCTGCAACGCCTTACGCGAGGTCTCCCCCCGCTCGTGCGCCTGGCCAGACAGCCAGTTCGCCGCGTCCGCGCACTACCTCCGCAAGGAGTACACCGACCACATCCGCAAGCACCTGTGGGGCACGCACTTCTGGTCACCCTCATACTTCGCGGCCTCCGCCGGCGGAGCACCACTGTCCGTCATCAAGGAGTACATCGAGCAGCAAAGACGCCCGCTGTAACGCGAGCGTCAAAACAGTCCAGAGAAGCCATTCCTCCCGAGCCCTAAAGGGCCGGGATTCCTGGCTAGATCATGTCGAAAGTCCCGATCTCCTGTGCTCGGCAGCCTTGCACCAGGTCGTAAGGTTCCGGTCGTGGAGCCTGACTGCGTACATGGGTGGTGCGCCTTTCAAAAGGGGCCGGCCGGCGAGGCCGGCTTCCGAGCGTGCGGGCCGGTCGCGGTGGCGGCATCGGCGGTGGCGGTGTGCGGGGTGGGGCCCGGCGACCTGGGCGAGGACAGGACCCAGCCGGCGAAGGCTTCGGTGCCGTCCACGATCGCCTCGGAGCGCGGCGAGTGGTAGAGGTCCATCACGTGCTGTCCGCCGGGCAGTTCGGCGTAGACGACGGCGTTGTGCGATACGTCGCGCAGCCGGCCGACGAAGTTCCGGGCGCCCTCGACGGTGCCCAGCGGGTCCTTGGTGCCGTGGACGACCAGGAACGGCGGCGCGCCGGGATTGAGGTATCGGTAGGGCTGCTCCGGGGGCGGCGTCTCTTCGGGCTGCTCGCCGAAGAAGTGGCCGTAGTAGCCGTAGAGGCAGATCGCGGCGGTCACCGAGGTGTCGGCGTCCTCGAAGCCCGGCTGGAACGCCGGGTCGTTCGGGGTGAGCGCGCAATGGGCCGCCATGTTGGCGCCGGCCGAGCCGCCCGCCACGAACACCCTCGATGGATCGGCGCCGTACCCGGAGCCGTGCTCGCGGACCCAGGCGATGACCTTCTTGGCGTCGATCTGGTGGCCGGGGAAGGTGGTCTGGGGCCGCAGTCGGTAGTTGGCGCTGATGCACACCCATCCCTGTCCGGCGAGCCGGTGCAGCAGGGGACGCCCCTCGCGGCTCTTCGCGCCGCGGGAGTAGTGGCCGCCGTGGAAGTAGATCAGGACCGGTGCGTTCGGCGGTGCGTCGCGGCGGCGGTAGAGGTCGAGCAGATTGCGGCGCCCGGCGTCCCCGTAGCGGATGTTGGGGATCCGCTCCACGCCGCGCGGTCGCAGGAGGCCCGGTGGCGGCAGCAGCAGGATGCGGGCCCAGGCCCGGTGGCGGCGCGGCGGCGCGTGCACGTGATCCCGCCAGTCGGCCCCCAGCCCTTCCCGGAGGCCCTGCCCGACGGCCCGGTCCGACCGCACGCCGCGCCAGGCGGCGACGGCCAGCCCGACGACGGTGGCGGCGGCCACCCCGACCACCGCCCGGGCGCCCGTCGACCCCAGGTCACCCTGGGCCGCGGCGAGTGCGGTGGAGGCCACGAGGGCGTAGATGGCCACGAACGGCAACTCGTTGGGGAGCAGGCCGAAGACGAAGCTCATGCTCGCCACCGGGCCGCGCCGACGCGGGGAGACAACGGCGAAGAAGGTGCACCAGGCGATGAGCGCCACGGTGATCAGATAGCCGACTGGCACGAAACCTCCAAGGACGTGAACGCTGACCGAAGATCGCAGCCCACATGAGCGTAGACGAGGGACTGCCGCCGCAACCGGGTCGAGCGCGACGGCTCGGGCGGCGGACACGGCGTTCCCTTCGGTCGGCTCCGGGAGTGTGCCGAGAGTGATCCTGTGGGCGCCGTCCCGTACGGACAGGCCCGCCAGCCGCTCGAGTTTCCAGGACTCACCATCCCGGATCGCCGCCCGCCGCTCCCGAAAATCCTGCTTGTAGTCCTCGCGTGTGCGGTGTGTCAGGATGTGCCCCTCATGACCTCGCCCGACCCGCAACTCGACCCGCAACTCGACCCGCAACCCGCTCCCGGGGTGCCCCCCGCCACCGCTCGCGACCCTGATCGCGGCCCTGATCGCGGCCCCGGTCCCGCCCCCGGTCATCGCTTTCGCGCGGGCCTCGTGCTTCGGGTGGAACTGCTCGGCTGGTCGCTGGTGCTGCTGCTGGCCTCGGCGGTGTCGTTCGCCCTGCTGTTGCTGTGGAGCATGGCGGTGGGCCTGGTCCCGATGGGGGCCGGGCTGCCGGTGGCGCTGCTGGCGACGGTGCTCGTGCGCCGGTTCGCCGACCGGCACCGTAACTGGGCGGAGCAGTGGGGCGGAGAGCCGGTCGCCGACCCGTACCGGCCGGTCCCGGAGGGGAACTGGCTGACCCGGCTGTGGGTCATCCTGCGCGACCCGGCGACCTGGCGGGACTGGGCCTGGCTGGTCGTGGACTCGGTGGCCGGGTGGTTCACCGCCGGCGGTTCGTTCCTGATCTTCGCGGCCGGGGTGTTCTCGCTGACGTATCCGCTGGTCTTCGCCTTGACCCCGGCCCAGGTGTTCCGTACCCCGTTGGGCCCGTACTTCCATGTGCGGACCGTCGCCGAGTCGTTCGCCATGGTCCCGCTCGGCCTGATCCTTCTCGCGCTCTGGTATGTCAGCGCGGTGCCGTTGGCGCGGCTGAACGCGTGGGTGATCCGCTCGTTGCTGGCCCCGACCGAGCAGGCCGGGCTGCGGGCTCGGGTGGCGCAACCGGCTTCCTCACGGGCGGAGTCCGTCGACACCCAGGCCGGCGAACTGCGCCGGATCGAACGGGATCTGCACGACGGCGCCCAGGCCCGCCTGGCCTCGCTCGGGATGAGTCTCGGTCTGGCCGAGCAGTTGCTGGCGGACGACCCGCAGGCGGCGGCCCGGCTGCTGGCCGAGGCCCGCGAGTCGACCTCGACCGCCCTGGTCGAACTGCGCGATCTCGTACGGGGCATCCATCCGCCGGTGCTGGCCGACCGGGGCCTGGACGGCGCGATCCAGGCGCTGGCCCTGGCCAACCCGGTGCCGACCACGGTCACCATCGGCATTCCCGGGCGGCTGCCGGCTTCGGTGGAGTCGGCGGCGTACTTCGCGGTCGCCGAGGCCCTGGCGAACTCCATCAAACACGCGCAGGCGCACCACATTTCGATCCGCCTCGACTACACCGGGGACGGCGGCGGTCTGTTGAGTATGGTCGTCGGTGACGACGGCCGCGGTGGGGCCTCATTCGAGGGCGGGACCGGATTGCGGGGCATCGAACGGCGGTTGAGCGCGTTCGACGGAACCGTGCGAGTCGACAGTCCGGTCGGCGGACCTACCGACGTGAGGATGTCCCTGCCATGCGTGTTGTCGTAGCGGAGGATCTGGCCCTGCTGCGCGACGGGCTGATCCGTATCCTCGATGCCTACGGGTTCGACGTCGTCGAGGCGGTGGACAACGGCCCTTCCCTGGTACGGGCGTTGGACACCCATCGCCCCGACGTGGCCGTGCTCGACGTGCGGCTTCCCCCGACGTTCACCGACGAGGGACTGCGCGCCGCGATCGACGTCCGTACCCGCATCCCGGGCCTGCCGGTACTGATGCTCTCGCAGTACGTGGAGCAGCTCTACGCCCGCGAGTTGATGTCCGACCGGGCCGGCGCGGTCGGATACCTGCTCAAGGACCGGGTGTCGAACGTGGGGCAGTTCATCGACACCGTGTGCCGGGTCGCCGCCGGTGCCACGGTCATGGACCCGGACGTGGTCGCGTCGCTGCTGGCCAGGCACGAGGGCGACGAACCGCTACGGGCGCTGACCCCCCGCGAGCGCGAGGTGCTGTCGCTCATGGCCGAGGGCCGCTCCAACGCCGCCATCGCCGCCCGGATGTTCGTGACCGAGAAGGCGGTGAGCAAGCACAGCAACAGCATCTTCACCAAGCTCGGGCTACAGCAGTCCGAGGAGGACAACCGTCGGGTCCTGGCCGTCCTGGCCTACCTACAGGCGTGAGGACGTCGCCGGCGCAGCGGCCGCGGCCGCGGGTCGTAACGACCTGGGAGGTAATAGGGAGTGGATCAGGGAGCGGCGTCATGTGGCTTCGGATCCAAGGCGGAGGAGGGAGGCGATGCTGGGGGCACTCCCCCTGGCTTCGCCGGGGGCACCCCCACCCACGCCGCAGGCTGTGGGGGAATCGTCGACCGACGACAACGCCGGAGGCGGAGTCGCAGGGCGGCGCGAGCCCGCTCCCTACTACCCCCCAGGTCGTAAGCCTCACCCCAGCAGGGTGAGGTACGGATCGCCGGCCGTGCGCATACTCGGGAGCATGAACAAGCACGGGCAGCTCGCGGACTTCCTGCAAGCACGCCGGGGCCAGTTGCAGCCCGAAGACGTCGGACTGCGGACCTACGGTGAGCGGCGCCGGGTGCCGGGGCTGCGGCGGGAGGAGCTCGCCATGCTCGCGGGCATCAGCGCGCCCTACTACACGCGGCTCGAACAGGGCCAGTCGCACAACGCCTCGCCCGAGGTGCTCGACGCCCTGGCCGGCGCGCTGCGGCTGGACGAGTCCGAGCGGGCTCATCTGCACGCGCTGGCCCGCGCACCGAAGAAGGGCCGGGCCACGACCCGGCCGCGTCCCGAACGCATCACCGGGGCAACCCGCGCCCTGCTGGCGGCGATCGAGGGCACACCCGCCATCGTCATCGGCCGCCGCAGCGACGTGCTGGCCTGGAACGGTCAGGGGCATGCGCTGTTCGCCGGGCATCTCGACCCGGCCGCTCCGGACGATCCCGGGCGGCGGCCGAACATGGCCCGGCTGGTGTTCCTCGACGCGCACACCCGTGACCTGTACGCCGACTGGCCCGCCAAGGCGAAGGCCGTGGTGGGCAACCTGCGCCTGACCGCCGGCCGTTATCCCGACGATCCGCTACTGGCCGCACTGATCGGCGAACTGACCATGCGCAGCGCGCAGTTCGCCACGATGTGGGCCGACCACCGGATCCGGGCCTGCGATGTCGCCGACTACGACATGCGCCATCCCCTGGTCGGAACGCTGACCGTCACCCAGCAGACACTGCAGAGCCCGCAAGGCAACGGCCCGGCCATCGTGGTGGCCACCGCCACCCCGGGTTCCCCCTCCGCGACAGCCCTGACGCTGCTCGCCCACGCCACCACACCCCAGGACCACCGAACGACCCGCCCCGGACGCAGCGCCGACACCCCCACCAACTGACACCCCGCCAGCTGACGCCTCCGCCAACTCACCGCACCACCAACTGACTCCACCGCCAAACCCGCACCACCGGACTTCCGCCGCCGGCCCCGGGCACCCCGGGCACCCCGGCTGCGCCCTGCACGCGCCGCCCGGCAACGCGTACACGGCTTCCCTTCGAAGTCCCTTCCTCAGTCCCCTACTTGTGACCACGGCGCCACGCCGCGGCCCCCGCATGCCCGAAATACCCACGAACACCCGAAACGCCCGGAACGCCCCCCTGAACGACCACCGATGACAGCCCTGCCGGGCGACCCCGGCCAGGACCCGGCAGCACACGAAGAAGACCAGGAGCACACACCATGAGCGACATGACCCTCGGCGACGTCGAGATCACCCGGGTCGAGGAGATGCACGGACCGGTCGGCATGACCCCGGACGTGTTCTTCCCCGGCTCGCCCAAGCAGGACTGGGACGTGCACCGCTCCGTTCTCGTCCCCGACTTCCTCGACGACGAGACCGGGATCTGCGAAGTCGCTATGCAGACCTGGGTACTGCGCAGCGAGGGCAGGACCATCCTGATCGACACCGGCATCGGCAACCACAAGGAACGCCCCGCCGTGCCGTCCTGGAGCCACCTGGAACTGGACTACCTCGGCAACCTCCAGCGGGCCGGCGTGCACCCCGACGACGTCGACATCGTGGTCAACACCCACCTGCACGTCGACCACGTCGGATGGAACACCCGCCTGGAGGACCGGACCTGGGTGCCGACCTTCCGCAACGCCACCTACCTGATGCCCAAAGCCGACTTCGAGTACTGGAACCCGGCGAACAACCCGAACATCGCCGGCGGAGTCAACGAGAACGTCTTCGAGGACAGCATCGCGCCCGTACACGCCGCCGGTCAGGTCCGGCTCTGGGAGTCCAGCCACGCCATCGACGCCAACCTGCGCCTACAGGCCGCTCCCGGCCACACCCCGGGATCGAGCATCGTGAAACTGGCCTCCGGCTCCGAGCGCGCGGTCTTCGCCGGCGACCTGCTGCACTCGCCCTTCCAGGTCATGCAGCCGGACCACAGCAGCTGCTTCTGCGAGGACCCGGCAACCGCCCGCACCACCCGGCGCGAGATCCTCGGCTGGGCCGCCGACACCAACGCACTGGTCATGCCGGCCCACTTCACCGGCCACGGCGCGCTGGAAGTGGAACACAGCGGCAGCTCGTTCGCCATCAAGCAGTGGGCCCCGCTCGACCGGCTCTGACACCCGGCCGGACCGCAACCACGGCCCCGGGCACCACACCCCGGGGCCACCGGCCCACCCCCTTCGGAGACGAGATGTCATCCCCCGGTCCCTCCGGCCTGGACGTCACCACCACCTCGGGCCCGGTCCGCGGCCGCCGCTACGCCGACGGCGCCGCCGCCTTCCTCGGTGTGCCCTATGCGGAGGCCCCGGTAGGGGCCAACCGCTTCTCCCCGCCTCGCCCGCACGAACCCTGGAGCGGCATCCGGGACGCCACCCGGCAAGGCCCCACCGCGCCCCAGCCGCACCGTGACCACTTCGGCACCCTCGACATGTCGCCGTACTTCGGCCCGGGCTGGGTCCAGGGGGACGACTACCTCACGCTCAACATCTGGAGGCCAGATCCGCGGCACCGCCCGGCCCCGGTGATGGTCTTCGTGCACGGCGGCGGCTTCGTCGCCGGGTCCGCCAACTGCGCGCTCTACGACGGCCGGTCCTTCGCGCGCGACGGCGTCGTGCTCGTCAACGTCAACTACCGCCTGGGCATCCCCGGCTTCCTGCACCTGAGCGACGCACCCGACAACCGCGGCATGCTGGATGTCCTCGCCGCGCTGCGCTGGGTCCAGGACAACATCGCCGCCTTCGGCGGCAACCCCTCCAACGTCACGCTCTTCGGCCAGTCCGCCGGCGCCATCCTCGTCAACGGCATCCTGGCCGACCCCGCCGCCCGGGGACTCGTCCACCGGGCCATCATCCAGAGCGGAACCGGCACCGGGGCCTTCACCCCCGAGCAGGCCCAGCGCGTCACCGACGCGGTCGGCCGGCAACTCGGACGCCCGCCCACAGCCATGGCCATGGCCGACATCCCCGACGGGGAACTCGTGGCGATCCTGCCGCACCTGGGCGCTGTGGACCTGCGCACCCAGGACGCCTTCCACCCCCTCGGCGGCATCACACCCTTCAGCCTCGTCCTCGACCAGCAGCCCGCCGACACCATCGCCGCAGGAGCGGGCGCCCACGTGGATCTGCTGATCGGCTCGAACACCGAGGAAGGAAACCTCTACCTCGCCCCGCACGGCCAGTTGGTCGACACCAGCGAGGAGGACCTCCTGCACGCCGCCGCGCAGTCCCACCCGCATCCCGCCGAACTCGTCCGGCACTACCGCGAACAGCGCCCGAGCGCCTCCAACCCCGAACTGCACTCGGCGATCGTCAGCGACGCCCTGTTCGGAAACGGCACCCGGCGCACGGCCACCGCCCACGCGGGCTCACATCCCGCCAGGACGTTCCACTACGAGTTCGCCTGGCGGTCCAACGCCCTCGAAGGACGCCTCGGCGCCGCCCACACCATCGAGCTCCCCTTCGTCTTCGACAACGTCCGGCTCCCCCGCCTCCACGGCCCGCAGGCGCTGCTGGGCACCGGGACCCCACCCGCCGACCTGGCACAACGGGTGCACCGGAGCTGGATCCGCTTCGCCACCACCGGCAGCCCCGGATGGCCTTCCCACAGACCCGCTCATCCCCACACCATGCGCATCGCCGACACCTGGACGTGCCGGTAGCCGGCCGTGCTTCGCGCCGCTGTGCCGGTCACCAGCGGCGCGGTCAGCGGCCGGCGCGGTCGGCCGGCGCGGTCAGCGGCCGGCGCGGTCAGCGGCCGGTGTTCACCATGGCCTCGATCTGCGCCTCGACGATGTCGGGGCGGTCGACGGGTATGTCGTGGGAGCTGCGGGCGGCGGTGACGAGGTGCCGGTTGGGCGCCGCCTTGACGAACTCGGCCTGGGCGGTGCGCCACGCCTTCGCGTCGGACGGGGAGGTCGGGAACGGGGTCTGCTCGGACACGATGACATTGACGGGAACGCTCGCCGGCCATGCGATCCGGTGATAGGCACGCTGGTCCGGCACGTAGTCGGCGGCAACGGCCAGGAGTTGACGGTCCGCCTTCGTGAGGGTCTTGCCCTTCAACGCGTCGACCTGGCCCTGGGTGGCAGCCGCGACCCTGGCAACCTCGGTGTCGGTGGAGAACTGCGGCACACTGGCATCCACGAGGACGGCCCCGGCGAACTGGCCGGGATGCTGCCGGGTCAGATACGTCGCGATCTCCCCCGCCTCGGAGTGCGACACCAGAACCACGTCGTGGGTGGCCCCCAGGTCGGTGAGCCCGGCCTCCAGATCCGAAACAGCGCTCTGCACCTTCCACGGGCCCGGAACCGCATCGCTCGCGCCCATCCCCGCCCGGTCGTACGTGATGATCTCCGACCCGGTCTTCTTCGCCAGCACCGGGACGATGCTCTTCCAGTAGGACGAGTCGAGGCCGCCACCCGCGTCCAGGACGATCGCGGGCTGACGGCCGGGCGTCACGTGGAAGGCCAGCCGGTGCCCCTGGTTGGTGATCATGTGCAGGGTCGAACCGGTGCCGGTGCCGGAGTCCGCAGCAGAGGCCGCGCCGTTCGTCGCCTTGGCCGGCGTACTCGCGGCGGAGTGGGAAGCGGTGGGGTGGGAGGCGGTGGAGCTACCCGAATGCCCGCAGCCCGCGAGGACCCCGGTCAGAGCCGCGGCCACACCCACGGCGACCGCCACACGCCGGCCCTTGGACGAACGCACGATCTTGACGGTCATGATGATCTCCCCAGAGTGACAGTCCCGGCACAGACGGCCCGAAACGGTGCTTTCTTCGACGAGATCAACTCTGCCTGCGCCACAGGATCCGCACCCTGGTGCTGAAACCCCAAGGTGGGGTAGACAAAACCCCACTGTCCGCCGGGAGGAAAACCGCCCAGGACGAGCGCACCAAGCCGTCGAGGGGTTCTGCCGCAGCCGCGCCCGGGGCCTCGTGACCACGGCCGGGCGAAGGCGACGTATGGGCCGCACCTGGACCGTGCGCGTAAGCCGCCCGTAAGCCGCACGTGGGCCACCCTTGGATCGCGCGTAGCCGCACGCGAGCCGCGCCCGGCGCCGCACGTGGGCGGCTGACAGCTCACCCCCGGGCCGGACCGGCCGGAATCACACGAGGTTCACGGTCACGTTCGTGACCTGCCCGCCGCGCTCGATCGGAGCGATCCACCGGTACGACCGGCCAGGCTCGTGCTGATCAGCCGGGCGAGCGGGGCCGCGTGTGCGGTGAGGTAGAAGTGGCCGCCCGGGAAGGTGACCAGGTCGAACGCGGACGTGGTGTGCTCCTGCCAGGCAGCGGCCTCCTCGGCGGTCACCTTCGGGTCGTCGGCGCCGGTCAGCACGGTGATCGGGCAGTCCAGGAGCGGGCCGGCGGCGCACCGGTGGCTCTCGACAATGCGGTAGTCGGCGCGGATCGCCGGCAGCACCATCCGTACGAGTTCCTCGTCGGCGAAGACCCGGGAGTCCGTGCCGCTCAGCGCGCGGATCTCGCGCAACAGACCGTCGTCGTCGAGGAGATGGGCCCGCTCGGGCCGCTGCCGCGAGGGGGCGCGGCGGCCCGAGACGAACAGGGCGGCCGGCGGCCGGCCGGCGGCCTGTAGCCCGCGGGCTGCCTCGTAGCCGAGGACCGCGCCGAGGCTGTGCCCGAAGACGGCGAGCGGCCGGTCCGTCCACGGCAGCAGTTCGGCCACCACGTCGCGGGCCAGCGCGTCCATGCTCGGCGCGAACGGTTCGCCGCGGCGGTCCTGCCGGCCGGGGTACTGGACCGCGAGCACGTCCACGTCGTCGCCGAGCAGGGCGGGCAGTTCCGCGAAGAAGCCGGCCGAACCGCCGGCGTGCGGAAGGCAGGCCAGCCGTACCGGGGCGTCGGGGCGGGGCCGGAAGCGGCGGATCCACAGGCTGTCGCGCGGGTCGCCGCTCATGCGGCCCTCGGGGGGTCGTAGCGGTGGAAGCCGTGGCCCGTCTTGCGGCCCAGCCGGCCCTCCTTGATCAGCCGGTCCAGCAGCGGCGGCACGGCGTGCCGGGGGTCGCCGGTGCCGTTCTCCATGTTGCGTGCCACGTCGGCGATGACGTCGAGGCCGATCAGGTCGAGGACGGTGAGCGGACCCATGGGGTGACCGCAGCCGAGCGTCATGGCGCGGTCGATGTCCTCGGCCGTGGCGATGCCGGACTCGTACATGCGCACGGCGGCCATGAGGTAGGGGATGAGCAGCGCGTTGACGACGAAGCCGCTGCGGTCCTCGGCGCGCACGATCTGCTTGCCGAGCGTCTCGGTGACCAGCGCCTCGGCGCGCCGCGCGGTGCGGTCGGTGGTGTCTGCGGAGCGGATGACCTCCACCAGCGGCATGGTCGGCACGGGGTTGAAGAAGTGCAGGCCGATCACGTCGCCGGGGCGGCCGCTGGCCTTGCCCAGATCGGTGATGGACAGGGAGGAGGTGGTGGTGGCGAGGATCGCCGCGGAGTCCTCGACGGTCCTCGCCAGCGCGGTGAACACGCGCAGTTTGGTCTCCCGCTCCTCCGGCACCGCCTCGATGACGAAGTCCCGGTCGGCGAGCGCGTCCAGGTCGTCGCCGAACTCCGCGCGCCGTTCGGCGTCCGCGCGCGCCGCGTCGTCGATACGGCCCTTGGCGTGCGCCCGGTCGAGCAGGCCGAGGACGCGGCCGCGGGCGCGGCCGGCGGAGGCCGCCCCGGAACCCAGGACGCGCACGTCGAGGCCGGCGCGCAGGCACTCGGCGGCGATGCCTGCGCCCATGGTGCCGCAGCCGACCACGCCGATCCGGCGGGCGTTCATGCCGCGCTCCGCAAGGCGGGCGCCGACCAGCGCAGCAGACCCGCGGCCACCGCCATGCCGGCACCGAACGCGGCGAGCAGTACCAGGTCGCCGGGGTGCAGAGCGCCGGCGCGGTTGGCCTCGTCCAGGGCGATGGCGACCGAGGCGCTGCCGGTGTTGCCGGAGTGGTCCAGCGGCAGGTGGGTGGCCGCGCCGGTCAGCCCGCAGGCGTCGACGAGTTCGGCGACCATCATGCCGTTGGCCTGGTGGGGCACGAAGTGGTCGATGTCGGCCGCCTTGTGGGCGCAGCGCTCCAGCAGGGCGTCTATGACGCCGGGCACGTTGTCCATGACGTAGTCGTGGACCTGACGGCCCTTCATGTGCAGGACGTGGCCGTGGTCGGCGACGGTCTCGGTGGAGGCGGGGTGGCGGCTGCCGCCGGCGGGGATCTCGATGAGGTCGTAGGCGGCGCCGCCGCCGACCATGTCGAGGTCGATGAAGCCGGCGCCGTCGTCGACGGCGGCGACCACGGCGGCTCCGGCGCCGTCTCCGAACAGCACGCTGGTGGCCCGGTCGCCGAAGTCGATGAACCGGGAGTACACGTCGGTGCCTATGACGAGGGCCTTGGCGGCGGGCCGCAGGGTGATCAGGCCGCGGGCCAGGGCCAGGGAGGTGACGAAGCCGGAGCAGGCGATGTTGACGTCGAAGCAGCCCGCGCGGTGGGCGCCGAGCGTGTGCTGCACGAGGGTGGCGGTGGCCGGGATGGGCGCGTCGCCGGTGGTGGTGGAGACGATGAGGTAGTCGATGTCGTCGGCGTCGAGGCCGGCCGCGTCGAGCGCGGCACGAGCGGCGTGCACGGCGAGGTCGGAGGCTGCCTCGTCGGGAGCGGCGAAGCGACGCGAGACGATCTTCGTCTTGCGTTCGATCCACTCCTCGCTGGTGCCGGGCACCATCCGGACGACATCGGCGTTGGTGACCACCCGTTCGGGCAGGTACGAGCCGGTCGCGAGGATGCCGATGCCGATGCCTATGCCGTCGGTCGGCGGGTCGGTGGTCAAGTTCGTGTCCCTTCGGATGTTGTCGGGCGACCGGATCAGCCGGCGGCAGCCGCGGTGAACGACCGCAGCGGGGTGAGGGTGTCCTCGCCGATGCGTGCGCGCAGTTCGGGCGCGGTGACGCCGAGGCCGGGCGCGGGGGCGAGGCAGAGCACGCCGACCTTGCCGATATGCCGGTTGAGCTGCACCAGCCGGGTCGCCTCCCCGACCTCGGCCAGCGGGTACACCGCGGAGACCACCGGGGCGATGCGGCCCTGCTCGAAGAGGCGGGCGCACTCGGTCATCTCCTGGAGGTTGGCTATGTGGCTGCCGATGATCCGTTTCAGCTTCATCCACAGGTAGCGGTTGTCGAAGGTGTGCTGGTAGCCGGTGCTGGACCCGCAGGTGACGACGGTGCCGCCGCGCCGGACGACGAACACGGAGATGCCGAAGGTGGCGCGTCCGACGTGCTCGAACGCGATGTGCGGGTCCTCCCCCACCTCGCGGCGGATGATCGCGCCGAGCCGTTTGCCGGCCTTGACGGCCTGCTCGGGGTCGTCCCCGGTGTCGTCGCCGATGCCGATCTGCTCACGGTTGATCACCACGTGGCAGCCGAGCCTGCGGGCGACGGCCTCCTTCTGCTCGGAGCCGACCACGCCGACGGCGATGCCGCCGCCGTTGCGGACCAACTGGGCGGCGTACGCGCCGAGCCCGCCGGAGGCGCCCCAGATCAGCACGACGTCACCCTGCTTCATGCGGGCGCCGCGATCGCTGACGAGCATCCGGTAGGCGGTGCCGCCGCACACGGCGATGCTCGCGGCCTCCTCCCAGCTCAGGTGTGCGGGCTTGGGTACGAGCTGGCTGGCGCGGGCGATCGCGTAGTGGCCGAGCCCGCCGTAGTTCGTCTCGAAGCCCCAGGCGAGCTGGGCCTCGCTGAGCATCCCGTCGGTCTGGGTGGCCGGCTCCTGGTCGTCGACGTGGGCGGGGCTGACGATGACGTGGTCGCCGATCCGCCGGCGTCGTACGCCGGAGCCGACCCGTACGACGACCCCGGCCGCGTCGGAGCCCAGTACGTGGAAGGGCTGGTCGTGCCGGGTCGCCCAGCCGCCCTCCCTGCCGTAGGCGCGCAGGAAGCGGAAGGTGGACAGCGGCTCGAACTTCGCCGACCAGACGGTGTTGTAGTTGACGGAGCTGGCCATCACGGCGACCAGCACCTCGTCCGGGGCCAGTTCGGGCATCGGGACCTCGCCGACATGCAGGGTGCGGCGTACGTCCTTGTCCTCGGTGGTGTCCGCCCGCGTGAAGATGTTCTCGTCCTCGACGCGCAGGTGCGCGGCGGTGAACGTGTCGGGCAGCGGGGCGCGGGCGAGCTCCTCCGGAGGGGCTCCGGACAGCACGGCGTCGGTCAGGGACATCGGTACCTCACTGGCTGGTGGACGGCTCGACGGACAGCACGTGATGGAAGACGTTGCGGGGGTCCCACTGCGCCTTGATCCGCTGGAGCCTGGGGTAGTTGTCCTTGTAGTAGAAGGTCGACCAGGGCACGCCGGAGGCGTTGTGGGCGGGGTCGGCGAGGTCCGAGTCGGCGTAGTTGATGTAGCAGCCGTCCCAGGTGCCGTCGGGCACGGGCACCCCGCCGGTGTGGGCGTAGACGTCCTTGTACATGCCGCGCACCCAGGCCAGGTGCTTGTCGTCCTGGGTCGGGTCCGTCCACCACGCCTGGTACTGCATCTTGACGACCGAGTCGCGCTGCGGGATGGCGGTGGCGTCCGGGGCGACCGTGGAGATCTGGCCGCCGTACGGGAAGATGATCAGGGAGGCGCCCGGGTTGCTGTAGTCCGTCGCCGTCAGGTAGCGGTGGATGGTCTGCGCCTGCTCGGTGGTGAAGTTGCCCTTGAGATAGGCCGACTTCGCCTTGACGCGTACGGCGGGGGCCGCGTAGTTCGAGGTGGAGATGTACCGGGTGGCCTGGCCCCAGGTCGCCTTGGTGGGTGCGGCGACCAGTGCCGCGCGGACGGCCTCGGCGGTGCCCTCGCCGATCGCGGTGAGGTAGTCGGTGAGGATGTCCGCGGCGCCGTCGACGGTCGCGTCGACCTGGGTGATGAGCGTGAGGGCGCCGGCGGCGACCTGGTTGAGGCCGAACAGGCTGGACAGCGCGGTCTGCGGGGTACCGGGGGCGCTGTGGGCGCTCAGCCAGTCGATGTAGTTGCGCAGCAGCCGTACGAAGTCGGCCTCGTCGATGGCGCTCCAGGGGATGGCCGTGACGTTGAGCAGGACGTGCGAGGGGGGCTGGGGCAGCAGGGTGCGCGGGTCGTCGCCGGACGCGCCCGGGGTGCGGAACCAATACCGCGTGACCACGCCGAAGTTGCCGCCGCCCCCGCCGGTGTGCGCCCACCACAGGTCGTGGTGCGGGTCGTCGGGTTCGGCGGTGGCCACGACGGCGCGGGCCCGGCCGTCGGCGTCCACGACGACGACCTCCACGGCGTACAGGTGGTCCACGACCAGGCCGAACTGGCGTGACATCAGCCCGTATCCGCCGCCGCAGGCGTGGCCGCCCATGCCGACCGAGTAGCACAGCCCACCGGGGAGGGTGACGCCCCAGCGGTGCAGCAGGGTGTCGTAGACGTTGAGGAGGATCGCGCCGGGCTGGACGGAGAAGGCGCGGCGCTGCTCGTCGTACGTCACCTCGTCGAGGGTGGACAGATCGAGGACGGCCTCGATCTCCGGGTTGTAGACGAAGTTCTCGAAGCAGCCGCCGCCGCTGCGCACCGAGATGCGCTTGCCGGCGGCCACCAACTCCTGGACGGCGGCGACCGCTTCCGCGGTGGAGCTGATGACCCGGATCTGGTCCGGGGTGCCGATCCAGCGCTGGTTGTAGCCGCTGGTCATGTCGTCGTACCGGGCCTCGTCCGGGGTGACGACGATCGGCGCCTGGTCCGTGCCGGATGCCTGGTCCGTGCCGGACGCCTGGTCCGTGCCCGATGCCTGGTCCGTCTCGGCGGCCTGGGCCGTGCCGGATGCCTGGTCCGTGCCGGCGGCCGTTACTGCCACGGTTGCTCCCGCGATCGCGTATCCGAGTAGCTGCCTGCGGCCCGGTTCAGCCATGGGCCACCGCCGGCATGCGGGTGATGGCGCTGACGAAGTTGCTGGTGATGCGGACCGGCTCGCCGATGTGGAAGTCCGGTGCGCGGTGGAGGAGTTCTTTCAACAGGACGCGAAGCTCCATACGGGCGAGAACGTTGCCCAGACAGTGGTGGGGGCCGCCCCCGCCGAAGCTGATGTGGCGGTTGGGGGTGCGGGCCAGGTCGAGGATGTGCGGGTCGGCGAAGACGCGCTCGTCACGGTTGCCGGAGGGGTAGAAGAGCGCCATCTTGTCGCCCTCGCGTATGTGCCGGCCGTGCAGTTCGGTGTCGCGGGCCGCGGTGCGGCGCAGGGTGAGCACCGGGGTGGACCAGCGCAGCAGTTCCTCTATCGCCTTGCCCGCGCGGGCGTCGAAGTCGGCGGCGAGGAAGGCGCGTTGCTCGGGGAAGTCGGACAGGGCCTTGCCGGCGTGGCTGATGGTCTGGCGCGGGGTGTCGAAGCCGGCGCCGATCAGCAGCAGGAAGAAGGCGCTGATCTCGGCGTCGGTCAGGCCGTCGCCGTCGACGCGGGCCTGCACCAGGTCGGTCATCACGTCGTCCTGGGGGTCCTCCCGGCGGGCCTGGGCGATCTCGACGGCCTTGCGGGAGACCAGTCCGACGACCTCGTTGACGATGTCGGCGCGCTCCCGGCCGAGCTTCTCCGCCTCGTCGCGGCTGGCCAGCATGATGGTGATCGCCTCGGTGAAGCGGTCCAACTCCGCGGCCTCCAGGCCCAGCATGGACGTCATCGTCCAACGGGCCATCGGCATCGACACCTTGGCGACGAAGTCGCACTCGCCGGAGGTCGCGAAGTCCTCGACGATACGGCCGACCTCGGCCCCCATCGCGCCGAGCATCTGGTCCATACGGGCGGGGCTGAAGGCGGCCGTGACCAGGCTGCGCACCTTCAGGTGACGGGGCGCGTCCATGGCGACGATGGACTGGGTGGCCTGGAGGATCTCCTCGGGCAGTTCCTCGAACTGCACGCCCCTGCTGGAGATGTAGAGGTCCGGTCGGCTGCTCACCGCCACGATGTCGGCGTGCCGGACCACCGCCCAGAAGCCGTCGTCCGGGGGTGTCGGCAGCAGGCTGCCCTCGGGCGCCTTGTGCCAGGAGATCGGACGTTCGTCGCGCAGGACGCGGAAGGTGTCGTCCCAGGCCGCCGGGGGCTGCGACCAGAACTCGATGGACGAAATGTCGGCGGTGTCGAACTGCCGGGCCGCGGTGGTCACCTGGGTCTCCTCCTCCGGGAACGGCACGTGAGGCCGTGGGGATTCGGCACGGCCTGGCGTGCCGACGCATCGCCTGAGCATGCGGCCGTCCCCTTGCCGAGACCTTGTCGGACCGCTTGCGGCTTCCTTGCGGGGACACGCCGCGAGGTGCCGAAACAGCCCTACGGAAGGGGCCGACCGTGAAAGCGCGAAGTGCTTCCGGGCAGGGGAAAGCCGTGTCGAGCGGGTGGGGAATGCCGGTCCGCTGGCGCCTTCAGGGCGCAGCACACGGCGAATTGACGGGTCGGCCGCAGGCGGGGCCGGGTGGAATCCGGTTCACCCGCTCTTGCGCAGCCGTGTCCGCTCCGTGCCGCTCAGCTCGGCGAGCAGCACCTCCTGGATCAGCGCGTCCCGGAACGTGAGCCGGAACGGCGGCCGTGGCACCCGCCGTAGCAGCCCGCAGCGGGCCGCCGCCTCGATGGCCGCCTCCGGGTCCGTGCCCGGCACCACGACGTGCCGGACCAGTTCCGGGTCGAAGTCGGCGCCCAGCGCCGAGCAGCAGCGCAGTACCTCCAGCACCGGCTCGGGCAGCCCGGCCAGCCGCCGGCCCAACGCCTGTCGTACGCCCAGCGGCACGTCCACCAGCGCCGTCTCCACCGCCGTACGGTGGTGCAGCACCTCCGGGTCGCCGACGCCCGCGAGGAACTCGTGCAGGAAGTACGGGTTGCCGCGACTGCGTCCGTGCAGGACGCGCAGCACGTCGTCCGGCACCCTGACCCCGGTCTGCAGGCCGACGAGTTCGGCGGTTTCGCCTCTCGACAGCCCGGCCAGCCGCAGACTGCGGGTGCGCGGGTCGCTGAGAATGCCGGTGACCACGCCGCCCTTCATGAAGTCCGATGCGACCCCGGTGTCCTCGGCGATCACGACGACGCCGAGCGGTTCGCCGTGCAGTCGCGTGCGCAGCAGCCCCAGCAGTTCCAACGAGCGTGCGTCGGCCTGGTCGAGGTCTTCCAGGACGACGACCAGCGGTGCCTCGGCGGCCAGCACGAGCAGCGTCTCGCACATGGCGTCCTGGATGCGGAAGCGGGCCAGGGTCGACGGCTCCTGCGCGGTCGGGCACCGCCGGTCCGTCTCGGGGTCGAGCATCAGCGGAGCGAGCAGGCTGCCGAACCGGGCCTCCGCCCGGCGGAACGCCTCGGTACGGGAGACGGCCAGCTGGCGGAATATCTGCGACCAGACCCAGTACGCAGGTATGCCCTCCCCGGATGTGCAGCAGCCCCACACCACCTCCTGACGGGCGTTGAGGTGCGCGGTGGTCTCCTCGACCAGCTCGGTCTTGCCCACGCCCATCTCGCCCAGCACGGCGTAGAGATGGCTGCCGCCGTTCAGCGCGTCCAGGATGTGCGCACCGAGCACGGCACGCTCGCGCTCCCGTCCCACGAACGTGCCGTTGGCCCCACGGGTGACTCCGGGAGCGAGGGCGCCGGGAGCCGGGGCGCCGGGCACGCGCAAGCCGGCGGGCGCGGCGGCGGCCAGGCCGAAAGCCGGGTCCACGGCGGCCTGGACGCCATGCGGTGCCGGGTGGGACCCGGCCGTGGAGGTGCGGGGCGGCAA
>NZ_JACEGK010000004.1:0-45519 GCF_056859195.1 Streptomyces sp. NH27 | reverse complement strand
CCACCCGCGCGTACCGGCGTGGCATGACTGGATAGGACTCGTGATGCACCCCTCCGCCCGTTCATTGCTGCTGGCCGGCATCACCACCGCCACGCTCGTCACGACCTCGTTGCCCGCCGCCCACGCGACCCCGACCGCTGTCGGCGCGGGGCCGGCCGCCGTCAACCGCGCCGGCCTCGTGGCGGCGCCGCGGATCCCGCCCCAGCAGAGCGTTCCCGAACTCGACGCGCCCGGCGTGGCCCGTACGGTCGTCTTCCCACCGGACAACCGCTCGCGTCCGGGCACCGGCAGGTTCACCGTCACCGCGCCGGACTACACGCGCATCACCGCACTGGGCATGCGGTGCGTGGACAACGGGCGTTGCTCCGTCGCCATCGCCACCGACGGCTCCACCGCCACCGCCACCCTGCCGCCCGGCCGATGGACCTTCAGCAGCCCGGTCGAGGTGACCCTCCAGGCCGGCCCCGACGCCCCGCTGCCCCGCGCCCAGTACAGCGGCACCTTCGCCGCCGGCTCGGAGACCCAGCCCCTGACGGTGATCATCACCGAGGGCGACCAGGGTGCCATCGACCTCACCCGCAAGGACGCCCCCGACAACAGCGGCGCCCTCGTCCTCAGCACCACGCCCGGCAAAGCCGCCGACAACGCGGGCATCCGCGCCGGCGACGTCATCACCTCCTTCAACAACACCCCCGTCTCCACGGCGGAGGATCTGCTCCATGCCCGGATCGGCAAGGTCCGCAAGGGTGCAACCGTCCCCGTCACCTACCGCCGGCCCGACGGCAGCAGCCGAACCGTCCAGGTCACCCTCGACTGAAGCGGCTCCGCCGCCACGCCGGACAAGTCAGGAGTCGAGCGGGAAGGGTGCCGTCCCGCGGCCGAGCCGCCGGGCGGCCCGGTCCTGCTCGATCATCGTGGCCGCACCCGACGCGAGGCGGGCAGTGTGCAACTCCTGGTTGGCCTGCTGCTCGGGCGTGCCGAAGTAGCCGGCCGGGTGCTCGAAATGGAGACAGGTCAGGGAGTGGTCGAGCTGCCAGGCACGGACGGTGGACGCGGTGGCGGAGACCTTGACCAGCAGGTCGTCGTCCTCGGCGCCCCAGCCCATGTAGGCACGGCAGTAGCCACCGACCTCGTGGAACAGCTCACGCTCCAGCAGCAGGCTGCCCCAGTGGAACGGAGTGCGCCACTGGTGGCGTCCACTCAGCGTGGGGTCGATGGCGGCGGCGGGCGGCCAGATGTTGGGGGTCAGGACGCCCAGGGAGCTGATGGCGGGCGACAGCGAGCCGACGCGCTCGTCCTCGTACGCATGGAGGGAACCGTCCGGGGCGGCCTGTGCGAAGCAGAACGGCCCTTCTCCGACGGGGACATGGTCCACCGGGGCGACCTGCCCCAGCGCCGGCGGGCCGCCGAGGAGACGGTGCATCCACGGCTGGCCGAGCACCCGGCCGTCGGCGAGCGCGAAGGCACGACTGAGGTAGTCACGGCCCAGGGGGACCAGGTCGGCGTCGGAGAGATAGAGGTATCGCGATGTCGCCTGCTCGGCGGCCGCGTTGCGCAGCAGGCCAGGCGCCCGTGCGGCCGGGTCGGCCCGGACGACACGCACCCGCGGGTCGAGGTCGGGGAGCGAAGGGACGTCTCCGGCCGTGGCGATCACCACTTCGCAGGGCACATCCTGAGCCAGCCAGGCAGCGGTCACCGCGGGGAGAAAGGCCCGGCCGTGGTGGTTGCCGTAGAGCGGGATGAGAACGCTGACCTCTTCAGGCATATCGGGCTCCCCTCAGTCCGCTCCGGGTGAATTCCAGCAGC
The DNA here is from genome assembly GCF_056859195.1 of Streptomyces sp. NH27. NCBI lineage: Bacteria > Bacillati > Actinomycetota > Actinomycetes > Kitasatosporales > Streptomycetaceae > Streptomyces > Streptomyces sp. NH27. The sequence continues at coordinate 43,713 of NZ_JACEGK010000004.1, read as the reverse complement.
AGTGCCTCGTGGTCGGGTGCCAGCCGGGCGCGCTCCGGCGGCGGCAGGCTCGATACGCCGAGCGTGGCCAGTGCGGCCGCCCGGACCTCCGGTGCGGCAGGGATGGTGGGGTGGGCCACCAGCCGGGACTGGCGTCCCAGGAGCAGGCAGTAGATCCAGAATTCCGAGGCGAAGTGTGGTCCGAACGACCGCTCCACGGCCGCTGCCAGATTCCTCGGCCGGTGGGCGCGGACCAGCCGCCGTATCCGGTCGGCGTCGAGCCCCAGGTAGGGCAGGGCGTCCTGCCATGCCGTGTGCCCCCTGGTCCCGAGGATTCCGTCGGGTCCCGCCACCCGGGCATGCGCCCAGCCCCGACGCATGTAGGGAAGGCCGACTGTGCGCTCGAGCACCCAACCGTGCTCGAGTGCGGTGACGGCGGCGGCGCCGGCGTCTACGCAGGGAGAGCGCCGCAGGCCCTGGCTGTCGTTCCCGCACAGGCTGTCCGCTCCGGTGTGTTCGACCAGATTGGGCACGGCCACGAGGCTCATGCGGCCGATGCCCCGCAGATAGTCCGACAGCACCTCGTCGTCCCTCGGGTCGGTGCTGGAGCCGGCGTACGAGCGGAACGTCTCCGCCATGCCGGCCGGTAGGCAGATGGCCTGGGTGGGGGTGAACTCCTCCGGTACGCAACGGACCCAGCTCGCTCCCGACAGTGCGGCAAGGCGCACGGCGGCGCCGTTGCGGGAGTTCCAGTGCGCGTAGAAGGCCAGCGGCTCGGCTGGATGGCGCCGCACCGCCCGGCGGACCAGGTCGAGAAGGTTCTCCGGGCCGTCCACATCGTCCTGGAGTACCAACTGGTGGCTCGCCCCGGGCGTCACAGCGCCCCAGGCGACCAGCGCGGTGCGCATCGCCGAGGGCGAGGAGTCCGGGTCGGGATCCACGACCACTGAATCGAGGCCCAGCTTTTCCGCGAGTCCACGGGCCTGACCAAGCCGACGAGGGTGGGTCATCACCACTGAGCTGAGGCGGATACCGGTCAACTCACGACACCTTTACTTCTCGACATAGCGACGTGGCAATGGTCACTCATCATTTCGGCACCGGGCAGGGCGCGTTCAGAGAAAACGGGCGCATCGCCGTTCGTCGAATGCATCTGATGCGCCCCCTTACCGGCTTGTCGAGAGGGTACGGATGTGTCAGCGTCTCCAGTCGTGGCGCTGCAGGCCAGAGGGGAGGCATATGACCCACGTGAGTGTGATCATTCCGCTCTACGGGGACCATCGGGCACGTCGCGTACTGAGGGCGGTAACGGAGAGCTGGCTGGCCCAAGATATAGCGTGCGAAGTGCTGGTGGTGACAGCCGGAGATATTCCGGTCGTCGTCGCCGACGCTGTCGATGATCAGCGACGGGTGCGGGTGATCAGGGCAGACCCCACCGCCCTGGCTCCCGGGCTGCTGCGCAACGTCGGAGCCGAGTTGGCTCGCGCACCGCTGCTGTATCTGTCCGACGCGGACATCGCCCCGCTCGGGCGGGACTTTCTCACCCGAGCAATCGGACTGGCAGGACAAGGGGTCCTGGCCCAGCCCTGGATGCATCGGCTCACCAACGGCCCGCTGCACACGGCAGCGGTGGAATGCCGGCCTGCCGAGGAGGACTTCCGCTGCTTCGTGGCAGCCACACCGGACGGCGTGCTGCACGGCCGGCCCGACGAGGAGATCCTGTGGAAGGTGCCGTCCGACGGCGCCGTCCGAGGAAAGACTCCGCGGGCCCGGTTGACCCGTGGACTCGGGCCCGGCTGCGACTTTCCCCCCACGAAGTCCCCCGAGGGATCCCGGAGTCCGCAGGTGTGGTGGGCCCCTTACCACTGGGGTTCCATGCTGCTGACACGGGATCTCTTCCACGCGGTCGGCGGCTACTGCCCGCAGTATCAGAGCTGGGGCGCCGAGGACGACGACCTGCTGGTGAAGGTCGCCGCCCGGGCCCCGCTCGTCCGGGGCTGGCAGGCGGATCCCTCGTGGCGCTGTCTGCACTTCGAGCACCCCGCCCCGTACCAAGGCGGCCCCGAGCATCGAGCGAACACCGCGCGCTACAACGTCCGGCGCGCCGCCGGGCCGGAGAGCATGATCGCGCAGGACCTCGGCCTCATTCCGGGCGGAACGCACACGTTGGCTCTCGAGCACAGGCAGGACGAGCACCCATGACGATTGACCGTCTCGACCTCGTGACCAAGCTGTACCAGCCGTCGGTCTGGCCGACGGTGAAGGCGGTGGCGGACGGAGACCGTTCGGCCGGCCCGCTCGTGGTCGATCTCGACCCCACCACCTTCTGCGACCTGGCCTGCCCCGAGTGCATCAGCGGAAAACTGCTCAATCAAGGCCGTTTCACAGCCGAGCGGTTGGAGCGGCTGGCGGAGGAACTGATCAGCATGAAGGTCCGAGCCGCCATTCTGATCGGTGGCGGCGAGCCACTGGCCCACCGGGGTACCCGGACCGTGCTGCGCCTCCTCGGCAAGGCCGGAATCGCCGTCGGCGTCGTGACCAACGGCACGATGATCAGGCAGAACATCGAGGAACTCGCCTGCTACGCCTCATGGGTGCGGGTATCCGTCGACGCGGGGAGCAGCGGGACCTACGGCCTGTTCCGACCCGACCGTAAAGGAGCCAGCGTCTTCGACAGGGTGATCGCGAACATGCGTCTCCTCGCGGAGGCCGGAACCGGGGCCCTGGGCTACTCCTTTCTGGTGATGACCCGGCCCTCGGCGCCGAGCGGCGGGACCGGCCAGGTGAGCAACCATCACGAGGTGCTGAGAGCTGCCGAGTTGGCCCATGACATCGGGTGCGACTACTTCGAGGTCAAGGCGATGTTCGATGAGGCGCACCACGTGGTGGGTATGGCGCCGGAGATCCTGGAATCGGTGAACTCCCAGATGAGCAGGGCAAAACGTCTGGAGAGCCGGTCGTTCAAACTGATCGACTCCTCGACCCTGCGGTCCCTGCGTCAGCACAGCGGTCCGGTGCAGCCGAAGGAGTACCAGCACTGCGGCGTCGCGGAACTCCGCACCCTGGTCACCCCGTCGGGCGTCTACGTCTGCCCCTACCACCGGGGCAATCCGCGGGCCCGGCTCGGGGACGCGGTGACGCAGGAACTGCCCGAGCTGTGGCGCGAATCCGACCGCCGGATCGTGAACCCGTCCGCCGACTGCCGCTTCCACTGCGCGAGGCACGACTCCAACGTCGAGCTGCAACGTATCGCCGCCGGCCTGGGCAGGCCGGTGATGAGCGAAGACCAGGACCCCTTCATCTGAGCCGTCGTCGGCAAGGCTCCGTCCGGATCACTCCGGCCACCCTTCTTCCTTGCGCGGAACCGCACGCGTCCGCAGCACCCGAACCCCCGGGTGTCCCGCGCTGTAGACACGTCGTAGGCGGCGCACCAGATGGTCGGCGTCAGGCTCGGGGCAGATGCCGACCAGCGAGCCGCCCCCGCCCGCCCCGCTGATCTTCAACCGCAAGCCGCTCACGTTCAGTGCGAGCCGGCGGACATCCTCCAGCAGCGGGGTGGACATGCCCTGGCTATCCCGCATCGCGCCGTGTGCCTGCCTCATGGCCGCTTGCAGGGCGGACAGGTCACCGTCGCGGATGGCCTGCCATGCGGCACCCGAGGCATGGTCGGCCGAGGCGAGATAGTCGGACAACCGCGGGTCCCCGGCGGCGACCTGGGCTCGCACCGTGCGGATGTGGTCGGTGGTGGACTTGGCCGTTGCCGAGTCCACCACGACAACCGCCCAGTCCTCGGGGAAGTCCAGCCGCTCGCGGGCCACGGGGAGCCCGGTCGGCATCCCGTCGACCAGGAGCGCGCCGCCCAGGATGACCGAGAGCTGGTCCATCCCGCCGCCGTGACAGATCTCGAACTCGAACTCGTACGTCCACTGGGCGAGTGTGCGTACGGGAACATGGTCCACCACTCGGTCCGAACCATGACCGAGGTACTCCAAGCAGGCCCGGAAGAGTCCGACGATCAGTGCCGTGGATGAGGACAGACCGCTGGCGGCCGGTGCCCGGCTGGTCACCACCGCTGCCGGCGGCGGCCCCATGCCGGCGAGCCGCGCCCGCAGAAACTCCCACACCTTCCCGGCCAGCACACTGATGTCGGTGCCGCGCGGTGCGACCGACGGACCAGGGCCGACCCGCACCGTGGTCGTCAGGTCGAGCGCGAGGCAGACCGCCCGGCCGCCGAGCCAGTCGAGATCCTCACCGGAAAGACAGGCCCGGGTGGGGGTCATCGCGGTGGCGGTCCCCGGCGGCGGTCCGTCGGGCCCCGCGGCGCATTCCTCGGACACCGGTCGATGAGCTGACGTTCCCTCGATCGTCATCACTTCTATCCATCCATCGGCACCTTCGGGGAATGCGGATTCCATTCTTGCAGCCATAACTTCCCCCGGGAAGACGCCAATTCAGCCACTCGTGGGCCACTCACAAGAAGGCCATGACGTGCGTCACGTTGACTGGAATTCTCCTGTTTCACCTCGGATACGGGGCGCAGGGCGTTGTGGCGCGGTTCGAAGTTCGACTTGCGCGCCGCTTGGGCGCTTCCGCGCGCCCCTTGCGACTATTTCGAGAACACCCCTATCGTCGGGCGGACCTCGTCAACTGCGAGCCGGGAGTATGAAGATGAGCGGCGATTCCCAGGTTTTTGCGCGTCACCGGTTGAGTGGTGTGGTGATGACCCATCCGAGCCGCTTGGAATCCGCTCGGCAGATCGTGGCCTCGGCGCCGCCCGGCGCGTTGTCGGTGGTCCTGGACCCGGAACCGGATGGGCCCGCGTCCGCACTGCGGACCGCGCTGGCGGCCTGGTCGGCCGTCCCGGACGACGCCACACACCAGCTGGTGGTGCAGGACGACATGCAACTGTCGGACACGCTCTTCGAACGCGCTCACCGGGCCGTGGCGACCATGCCCGACGCCGCCCTGGCCCTGTTCACCTTCTGGGACTCGCGCAACGGCGGCGGCGTTCGCCTGGGTGCTCTGTCCGGGGCGCGGTGGGTGGGCGCCGTCAACGAGTACACCCCGACGACGGCGCTCATCCTTCCCAGGGCGGTCGCCGCCGGCTTCGTGGAGTACGCGCAGCACCGGCTCTCCACCTGGCCTGACGACATCTTGATGTTCCGGTACCTGCGCGCCACGAAGGTACGCTCCTTCGTCGCCGTGCCGAATCTGGCCGAGCACGGTGATCTTCCCAGTCTGGCCGGAAACTCCTTCCGGGGTCCCCGCAAGTCGGCCTGCTTTCTGGCACACGACCCGAACGCCTCCACTGCCGATGAGAGCCCTGATGCCTGGGCATCAGGGGGACCGCCGATCGTGCCGTTCTTCAAGCAGGGACTGGCCCAGTGCGCGGTTCGAGTGCCGGACTCCGTACCGCCGCGCTGGCTGCACCTGACCTGCGAGCAGTACCTGACGGGGCTCGGCGTCTCCCTCGGCAGGCTCCGGTCGCGTATGGCGGAAAGCGGTCGTGGCCTGGACCCGGACGCGGCCTGGGGTACCTGGCTGACCGCGTATGTCTCGGGCCTGGTCCATCGACGTGCGGCCCACCGCGACGGCTCCGGACGTCCGGCCGATCCGGTGGTCCGCGACCTGGCGCTCGCCACCGTGGGGCCCGGCGGGATCAGCCAGCGCATGGGCCGGCAGTCGATCGATGAACTGCGGGTGAAACTGGCTGAGTTGGCGCACGACGGGGAGGCGGCGGGCATCGCGGACGCCGACGCCGACCGGCCACGCGGCTTGACGTCGAGGCGCGGCCGGATCGCTGTGGCCGGCGGCGGCACCCCGCTGGGCGAGTACATCGTCCGGGGGCTGCGCGACAGAGGCCACCGGGTCGTCTCGTACACGTCCGGCTCGAGCACGATGTCCGACTCCGTTACCGCGGTGGTGGACCTGACACGGCTCCCCTACGACCGTGACCAGCCGGAAGTCGGCTGCTCGACGGCAGAGACGGCGGGAACGGCGGGAACGGCGGGGACGGCGGAGACGTCAGAGGCACCGGGGACGCCGGAGGCACTGGGGACGTCGGAGAGCTCGGGGCGGCGACGGGTCGACCCGTCGGCGCAGGCGCAGTTACGGGTCCGCTTCGCGCCGTTCAAGGCCGACGATCCGCTGTCCGGCCATCAGGCGGTCCTGCATCCCGGCGAGTTGTACGGACCCGGCGTGTCGCGGCACTCGTTGATCGGGCGCATGGTGTCCGCGGCGCTGATCGGCCGGCCGATCGTGCTGGATGCCGACCCCCGGACGCGAGTTCGGCCGGTCCAGGTCACCGAGTTGGTCGAGCGGCTGTCGGAGATGCTCGACCGTTCCCAGGAGCGCCGCCTGACGACGTCGTTCTCCGGGGCGGGGATGACGCTGTGGCAGATCGCGGAGGCAGTGGCGCGGGCCGTCCGGCCGGTGCGGATCGAGGGGCCGCCCACCGGGCCGCAGACGTCACCTCCGGCCGCTGACACCGAGCCTTCGGCGGCCGCGGCAGCCGAACTGGCCCAGGGGCTGCACGCCTTCGCCCAGTGGCTGGCCTATGAGGCGGCCGACTGATCCACATCGGCCACCTCGCCCGCCCGGCCGCTCCATGAACTCCCGCCGCTCTCCGGCACCTCATGCACGATCCACACGCCCGGCTCCCAGTACCGGCCCCGGCCTTCGGGTCCGGTCCCGTGGTCGACCAGGAGCGGTGCCAGCCCGCCGGGAAAGACGTAGCTCCCGTCGTCCGGAAACCGCATGCCGGTCCACGACTCCCATTCCGGAACCGTGCCGGTGATGCGGGACGAACATGCGACGGCGCTTACCACCACGCCACCGAAACCGACATGCGTTCTGATCCATGGGTCGAAGGGCTGCCCGTCGTCCCGCCGCCACCGCGCGTACCGGTCGATCGGTGTCAGCGGGTACCGGTCCTTCCAGGTGGGGCGGATCGGCACGATCAGCTTGCCGACGCCGATCGAGGCGGCCAGTGAGATCATTTCCCGCAGCAGGATCCGGGAGAGCCCTTTTCCCTGGTGTCGCAGCGGAATTTCGATGCCAAGGGCACACAGCGCGTTCGGAGTCACACCTGCTTCGGCCCCGGCGAAAGCCGTCACGACGGCTTCGTCGAATCCCTGCCGCAGACCTCCGGCCGACACGTCCCATGCTCCCGGTACGGTTCGTGCAGAGGCAATGACCTCCTCCTTCTCCTGGTCGTAGAGGACCATCTGAAAACGAGCGAATTCAGCGAAGTAGCGGGGCCAGTAGAGCGGAGCGATGTCGCCGTGCAGGTTGTATTCCGGCCAGACTCCGGCCAGTTCCTCCGGCAGCCTCTTCCAGAGGTCCGGCCGGTCCGCATAGCTCAGAGTGATCATCGGGCCCCCTCCGGTTCCCGTTCCAGTTCCCAGACGATGGCCCAGGGGATTCCCTCCCACGCCGCCAGCGCTGCCTCGCTCACCTTCTCCTCGTAACCACCAGGCGTGAACATGCCGTTGAAGACAGGTTCCGTGCAGCCGCGCACCGCCAACCCGGCCCGGGCGAAGGCTTTCAGATAGTCGCTCACCAGGTGGACGTGGTTCCGGACGAAGGCGAGCCGTCGTCGGCCGCGCGCGAACATCGCCTGGCCGTGCAGGAGAACCAGCATCGGATGCAGGTCCGAGATGATCACGCGGCCGCCCACCCGGACCACCCGCGACAACTCGCCCACTCCCGCCGACAGTTCGGCGAGGTGGGTGAGCGCGAGCCCGCAGACGACGATGTCCGCTCGACCGTCGTCCACCGGCAGCCGCTCCAGTCGCCCCACCCGGAAATCGACCCCCGGCGACTTGCTCCTGGCCACCTCCAGCATTTCGACCGACTGGTCGACTCCGATGACCTGGTAGCCGTGTGCGGCGAGAGCAGCCGCGTGCCTCCCCGTTCCGCAGGCGGCGTCGACCGCGACGGCGCCCGCCGGGTCGTCCTGGAAGAAGCCGTGCACCACCGGCTCCTCCACCTGGATGATCGAATTCGGGAGGGAGTCGTAGGATTCCGCCCATGCTCCGTATCCGGTCGCGGCGTCGACTTCTTCGATGAACGATTGACCTGCCGGCGGTTTGCCCCCTGGTGGCAGGGCGAGCCGCCGCATCTCTTCCACCCTGCGACTCATGAACGAGGCATCCCGGTCGAATGGGCTGCGCAGGATCGCCAATCCCTCGATACCCAGCATCAACTCATGAAAACGGATATGGCGCGCGGTCATGGTACTCCTTCGGATCGGTCTCTTCCGTTGCCTCCCGCCGCACGGCACCGTTAAGGTGCGACGGGCAGCGGGCGGGTCTTCTTCCTTCGGCGTGGATTGCGAGGACAGGTCGTGATCGAGGGTTATCTCAATCGAGAGACCGTGACCACCGGTGGATCGGTTCGGATCCATGTATCGACGGATTCTCCGCTCTTCCGGATCGATTTCTATCGATCAGGTGAAACCATCGATCTGGTGACCACCTCCGAGTGGCGGACCGGAACGCAGGCGCCACCGCCGCCGCACCCCGATGGGCACGGGAACCTCGCCAGCCCGTCCGACGACTGGAACTGGCCGGCGTATGACTTCCCGGTTCCGGACGACTGGCGCCCGGGCATCTACCTCGCCCGGTTCGTCGAGGGCACCGCCCAGGGTCAGGCCGTCGGCCGGCCGACGGTCGCCCGGCAACGGTTGCGTGGCGCGGCAGGCACGGACCGGGAGTTCTTCATCGTCAGGCCGCGTGTGCCCGGCTCGGTCTCCCCCGTCCTGTACAAGAAGTCCACCTTCACCCGGCACGCCTACAACCTCGCCGGCCATCCGTCCCGGGAGGGGGTCGGGAGCCTGTACGAGAATCCGGTCTACCAAAGGACGCCCCTTCCCGCAGGACACAAGATCAGCATGCACCGCCCGGGAGGCGTCGACGACCTCGGCTACTGGGACGCCCCCTTCGTCGGATGGCTGGAGCATGGCGGGTACGAGGTCGAGTACTGCAGTGACCTCGACCTGCACCGAGATCCCCGACTGCTCGACAACTACCGGCTGTTGCTCAGCGTCGGACACGACGAATACTGGTCGCAGGCCATGCGCGACCACACCGAGGACTTCGTCCGGGCCGGCGGCAACGTGGCTTTCCTGAGCGGGAACACCTGCTGGTGGCGTGTTCATGTGACCGATGACGAAACGGCGTTCGTCTCCGACACCGACCATGTAGTGGACGGGGTCCATCCGCATCTGCCCGCCACCGACAACTGGTGGGCTCCCCCGCCGAGCGGCGTCGGTCGACCGGAGAACACCCTGACCGGCGTCAGCTTCCGCAACGGCGGGGAATGGCCGGGAGAGTGGCCCGGCGACCGACCGTGCCCGGGCTTCACCGTCCAGCATTCCGATCACTGGGTGTTCGAAGGCACCGGCATGTCCGACGGTGAGGTGTTCGCCGAAGGCGTTCCGCTGGTCGGGTACGAATGCGACGGTGCGGCCTTCTGCTACGACCGGCATGGCGTGGCCCGGGCAACGGGAGAGGACGGCACACCGGACTCCTTCCTGATCCTGGGCATCGCGCTCCTCCAACCGGTCAACGACCGCCTTCCCGGCATTCCACCGGGGCGCTGGTCCTCCGCATCGCGCGAACCGTCAATCACCAGCCCCCGGGCCGCCACCATGGGGATCCGCACCGAGGTGGGCACCGTGTTCACCGCTGCGACCACCGACTGGCCGAATGTGGTGGGACGGGGGCTCGATGCGACGGCCGACCGGATCACCCGCAACCTCCTGGACCGACTCGGGTTCGACGGTCTTCGGCCCGCCGACGCTGCCGGCGGCGACCAGCCCGGGCAGCTCCCGTAGATCCGAGATCCGCCGCACCGACCCGGACGGCGGATCGGCTGTCCCTCGCACCGCTGGCTCCGTACGTCGAAGATGAACCGCCGCCATGCCTGCCGCCAACGCGCCGTCCACGTCGGTGTGCCAGCTGTCGCCGACGAAGAGCGCCTGTGCCGGCCGCAGCCCGCAGCCGGCCAGCACGGTCCGATAGATCCGCGGGTGGGGTTTGCGCGCCCCTGCCCATGCGGAGCTGACCACGACGTCGAAGGCGCGGGCGAGGCCGACTTCGGCCAGGGCGGGCACCAGGTCCCAGCCCCAGTTCGAGCACACGGCCAGCATCAGGCGCCGGCGCCGCAACTCGGCGAGGACCTCGGTCACTTCCTCGTACGGGTGCAAGACCGCCCGTTCGTCGACGCGGTCCAGGTCGGCCACCAGCGCGTCGATCTTGTCGTCCGGAACTCCGCAGCCGCTGGCTCTGGTCCGTAGCCGGTCCAGCTCCCAGCGCCGGTAGGCGTCCCGGCTGCCCGAATGATCCGCGTGCTCCTCGCCGTCGGCCGGCCCGACGGCCCACTGGGAGCCCCAGGCCGCGTGGTGGGCGGCCAGGCCGTGCCGCGCGAAGACCGCGGCATGGGTCTCGGGGTGGACGGCCGTGTATGCCAGTGTGCCGAAGAAGTCGAAGATCACCGCGTCGACGGCCACGGGCATACCTCAGAACCGGCCGTACCGGCGCGGGAAGTAGTCCTCCAGCACCCCGTCGCGCTCGATGTCGACCGTGGCGCAGTGCAGCCCGCCCCCGAACGGCGCGACCGCACGGAACGGCACCGGGACCACCTCGAACCCGAATCCGGCGAGCTGGTCGGCGAGCCTGACCTCCTCCGCCTCCACGCAGATCGTGCTGGTGTCGAGATTGAACATGTTGACGGCAAGCCACGGAGTGCAGAAGGAAAGCCTCTGCTGGTGCTTCCAACTGATCGGCGGTACGGCCGGGATGACCTGCCAGTCGTTGATCTCGAAGTACTTGACCAGCTCCGGATCGGCCGGCCGCTCGCCGTTGTGCAGGACCAGGCCCGGCCGCAGCGGGACCCAGGTCGAATCGATGTGCAGGGGGTGGGTGTTGGTGAACGTCACCTCGTGCACCCGGTGGTCGGGGAAGTGCCGCCGCAGCCAGTCGTAGCCGCTTCGGTTGGTCACCAACGAGAGCTGTACGAAGAGGTCCTTGCCGAAGCGCGCGATGTCGGCGGCGTCGAACAGCGGCTCGGCCTCGGTCAGCACCAGGTCGTTCTGCCGTACCCGCTCCAGCATCTCCTCCTGCGGTACGCGGTTGTAGGCGTTCCAGAAGCCGGGCTGGTAGGAGCGGTCGGTCAGCCGCGGTTTCGGTGCGGCTTCCCAGCGCATGGCCGGGTCCGCGTCGAAGAGTGCCTGGAGGACCGGCCGGTAGCAGAGGTACTCGAACCACCGGCTGCGGTAGCTCATCGTCGCTTCCAGGATCTCCTGGCCGACGGTGATCAGTACGTCCCGCGGCGGCATGCAGCCGAACATCGAGTCCTGCTGCCACTCCGGGGTGGACACGGCCCGGCTGAAGTCGAGGGGCTCCGGACGGTCGACCCGGACGCCCCGGCTCTCCAGCAGCCGCGCGAAGTTGTCGAGTTGTTCGTTGGCCTCGGCGGTCATCTCCTCGGGAATCGGACCGTAGCTGCCCAGCGGGAAGCCGTCCTCGGGAAAGTCGCGCTGAATGGCCGGTTCAGGGGCCTGCACCATCGTCCCGTCGGCCCGGCCGACGATGGTGTGGCGGAGCGGGTCCCAGCCATTCCACGAATTGACTCGCAGTGTCAACTGTCACGCCTTTCATCCGGCAATCGGGCAATCATCGCCGGGAGACGCTCGGGAACGACAGCGTCCGTAGGGGGCGCGAAGTGGCGTTCGCGGGGCGTGCAAAGTGCGCGGCGCACCGTGTTGCACTCAGGGGCGCGGGCGGCGCAGCGGGTCCGGACCGGTTGACGCCCCACGGTGGCGACGACCCTCCCACTCCGTCCGGCAGCCGGGTCCGGGTGTCCTGCGTGCGGCCGGGCCCCTACTGGAAGTAGCGCGCGTATTCCGTCGCTGCGAAATGCTCCCGCAGTTGCGGGTAGTTGCTGATGGTGGCGGCCAGGGGGCGATTCTCCTGGCGCAGCAGCGGACTGCCCGAGGTCTCCATCGGCGGCACGCCGAGAAACGAGTGGACCGCTTCCAGAACGACCTGGGGGTTCTGCGTCAACTCCTCGTACCAGATCCACAGATACTGCTCGACGGGGAACGTACTCCGTACCCGCTGGTAGAAGTCCTCGGCGGCCTGGAACCGTCGCAGGCACCCTTCGGGAGTGAGGTGGACGACCGGCGGGGGTGGTGCTGGATCCCCGCTGTCCGCGGGCACCGACCAGCGGCCAGTGGCCTTGGCCTGTTGAAGGGAACGATAGGCCGCCAGTTGATTCCGGCGTTCCAGGACCAGCACTTTCATGCCTGGCAGTTGCGACAGGCTCTGCATGGTCCTTTCTCGAAGCGGTTCCTGCAACTGTCTCGAAAGGATCTTGCATCCGACCGCGAGGATGTCCTGTTTCGGCCCTCTGCGGTGGCGGCGGCTGTAGGCCAGGTCGATCAATGCGGCGTCGGTCAGCCGCGTTCGGTCGCCGTGCGGCCACATCGTGTCCTGCGGATTGAGCACCTCCCCGTTGGAGGCGATGCGCGGATGCTCGTCGAGCAGTTCGACCAAGTACCAGGACCCGGACCGGGCCATGGACAGAATCACGAACGGAACCGGGTCGGCGTCATGCGCTTGAGCAGGGTTGTCTGTATTCATCGCACACCTCAACACTGATCGCTTGCGGATCGGCGGAAAGCGGGAAGGAACTGCGTACGCCACGTCGACACGTGCGGACATCGTGTCCATGCTGCCCCCACGAGCGACGGCGCTCCACCACCGGACTTGATGAGGTGATGTCGGTGCCGTTCGCCTGACGGCGGCGGCCTGGCTACGGTAGATCACCGGCAGGCGGTGGAGTTCGCGCTCGAACCCGCCGAGGTCGCCTACGAGGAGTCGGCCATCGACCCGTCGGGCCGGATGACGCCGAAGAGGGACCCCGCCGCACGTGCGAAGACATGCGGATCCTGTGGGCCGAGCAGGAGTTCTTGCAAGATGAAGCCGGGGAGCATGGAGAAGAGCGGACGAGCAGCTTCTTCGGCGTCGAGTTCGGCAGGGAGTGTACCGGCGCGTTGGTGATGGCGCACCAATTCGGCCAGACCGTCGTTGAGTTTCCGGTAGCGGTCGGCCAGGAGCGCGTGGATGTCCGGGTTGCGCAGGGACTCGGCCCAGACCTGGACCGCCAATGCCGGGAGATTCACTCCCTCGATGTTCGTTTTGGCGATGTTCCTGTTCAGGATCTCCTCGATCGCTTGCGGAAGCGACGGAGGCGTATCGCTCGTCAGTATGTTGTCCAGGGCGTCGATCAATCCTTGCAACACCTCTGCGGCGGCGGCGGCCACCAGCTCGTCTTTGCTCCGGAACCACCGGTACATGACGCTCGGTGAGACGTCTGCCTCCGCGATGATGTCATCCATGGTCGCCGCGTGGAATCCGTCGCGGGCGAAACACCGCCACGCCCCTTTGAGGATCTTCGAGCGCCGGCGTTGGATGTATTCGTCACTCACTCTGGGCATGCGTCCAGGATGGGGGCGGGGTCGGCGTCGCCCGGGGACGGATCTGAGCGGGCACCCCGGCTCCCCGACACCGGATGGCACATTTCGCGACAATCCGGGGCACAACTCTTGCCGATGCGGTGCCATGGACACCCCGGCACTGACCAAACATTACCGTACGTTACCGTTAATGCTCACCACCTTGTGGCAGCTCGTCGCCCAAGGAATGTCCAGCATCGAGGAGAGAAACGTTCATGCGCGCCCGGAGTATCGGTGCAGCCGCCGCGACAGCAATGGCGTTGGTGGTCGCACGCGACCTCATCCAGAAGAAGCACGCACTGCTCCGGAACTTCCCGGTGGTCGGGCACGCCCGGTACCTGCTGGAGAGGATCGGGCCGGAGCTGCGCCAGTATGTGGTGACCTCCAACGAGGAGGAGCGCCCGTTCAGTCGTGACCAGCGCACCTGGATCTACGCGTCGGCGAAGGAGGAGAACAACTACTTCGGGTTCGGGACCGACGTCGACATCGAGCACGTCCAGGGGCACGCCTACCTGAAGCAGCGCACGTTCGCCGACACGCTGCCCGACACGGGGAACCCGCAGGCTCCACTGCCTTCGGCCAAGGTACTGGGCGGGCCGCGCGGGCGGGCCAAGGCGTTCCGACCGGCGAGCGTGGTGAACGTCTCGGCGATGAGCTTCGGATCGCTGTCCGGTGCGGCGATCACGGCGCTCAACAAGGGTGCGGCGCTGGCGGGCGCCATGCAGAACACGGGCGAGGGCGGTCTTTCGCCGTACCACCGCAATGGCGGCGACCTCGTCCTTCAGATCGGTACGGCCTACTTCGGCTGCCGCGACGCGGACGGCAGCTTCAACCTCGACAAGCTCAAGGAAGTGGTCGCCGGCGCCCCGGTCAAGGCGATAGAGATCAAGCTCTCCCAGGGCGCCAAGCCGGGGTTGGGCGGGATGTTGCCGGGCGCGAAGGTGACCCCGGAGATCGCCGAGATCCGCGGTATCCCGACCGGCCAGGACTGCATGTCCCCCTCCCGGCACACCGCGTTCAAAGACGTCGACTCGATGCTCGACTTCGTCGAACTGCTCGCCGCCGAGACCGGTCTGCCGGTCGGGGTCAAGAGCGCCGTGGGAGAGATGGACTTCTGGCAGCAACTGGCCATGCTGATGGCGCGTGGTGACCGTGGTGTCGACTTCGTGACCATCGACGGCGGCGAGGGCGGCACCGGGGCGGCTCCGCTGATCTTCACCGACTCGGTGTCGCTGCCGTTCCGGATGGGCTTCTCCCGGGTCTACGGCACCTTCGCCGAGGCGGGGTTGACCGACAGCCTGACCTTCATCGGCTCCGGCAAGCTCGGGCTGCCCGAGAATGCCGCGGTCGCCTTCGCCCTGGGCGCCGACATGATCAACGTGGCCCGCGAGGCGATGCTGTCGATCGGCTGCATCCAGTCGCAGAAGTGCCACACCGACAAGTGCCCCACCGGCATCGCCACCCAGAACCCGTGGCTGGCCCACGGCATCGACCCGACCTCGAAGGCTGCCCGGGCCGCTGTGTACCTGCGCACCCTGCGCAAGGAGCTGATCAAGGTCTCTGCGGCTGTCGGCGTCGCCCACCCGGCACTGATCACAGCCACCGACGTCGAGATCATGAACGGCGACTACGAGGCCCGTACCCTGGCGAGCGTCTACGGCTACAAGGACGGCTGGGGCGAACTCGGCCCGCACCTCGCCGACGAGATCACCTCCCTGCTCGCCACCAAGCCGACCTCCGTCCAGAAGCCGGCGGTCTGACCCCGGCGGCGCGACGAGCAGCCCGCCCTGCTTGCAGGGCGGGCTCTCACATCACGCAGTGATCTGCGGGCAACCCAAGGCATCGGCCAGTGCATCGAAACCGCTGACGAGCACGTCGCATGCGATGGGTGCGGGGTTCTCCGCGACGTGACGCCTCAGCGAGCGCCCAGCGAGGGGACGAGGACGGTCCCCCACCAACCCGTGGGCGAGAAGCCCTCGATCACCGGCTGCCTGCCGGGTCAGAAGCCAGCGCCCGTCGTCCTCGCGACGGAACTCGTCCCGCCAGCGTCCCCAGTGATCCGGCTGGGCCAGATGCGTGTACACCGTGAAGAAGCTGTCGGACTTCGCCGCAGTGGGGCCGGTGAAGTCGATCTGCGTAGAGGTGATGTGGTGCCTGACGAAGGTGGGCTCTTCGTGGCCGTCGACGATGTGGTGGATCTGGCCGGGAGAGAACACCCTGCCGTCATGAAGAATGAACTCGCCATCAGGGACGAAGAGTTCACCCATCGCGGCCCAATCCGCCTCCTCCACCGCCAGGTTCGCGTAGCGGTGCAGAACTTCGGTGATCTCAGAGCGTGCCACGCTCCGTTCGATCGCGGCACTGCCGTACTCCTTGACGAACGGCGGCGCCGTCGCGGACTCACTGCCCGTCACACCGGCGCCCGCCCCGCCGAAGAATCCGACGATCGCGTCCCGGCCGCGGAAGACGCCCATGTGGCCGTGGTCCAACACGGCGTCGGCCGTGAACAGGTCGGCTGCATCCTCTTCCCATTCGTTGCTGTTGATCAGCTCGTGGTACCGGTTGCGCAACCGGTGCAACTCCTCGATGTCCTCGAGGAGCGCGAGCCGGCGCTCGATGTCCGCGAGGCGTGCCGCTGCCGAGTCGTTCATGATGTCCCTTCCTCTGCTCTCCGAGATCTTTGACAGCCCCGTCGCCTCGTTCTGGTGCTCCCACCGCACTCGGCGGTTCGACGCAGTCCGGAGCGGGCACGTCGGGCCGAAGAAGACTGACGTCCCGTCAGGTACGCGCGACGCCGACCTGCCGAATCGCGAACTGCCCGGGCCATCACCGTCCGGAGACCGCCGCACCGTTCCTGACCTGCGTTGAAGCGGCCGGTGCGGTTACGCCCTCAGCTCGCGGGCGCGAACTGGGGAAGGCGCGCCATGACGGCCTGGATCTCCTTCTCGTCGGAGACGCCCTGGAAGTCGTAGCGCGGGGTGTAGGGCGCTTCCAGCTCGCGGATCTCCTCCTCGCTCAGCGCGATCTCCAGCGAGCCGACCGCGTCGTCGATCTGCTGGGTGGTGCTCGCGCCGACGAGCGGGGCGGTGACGGCGGGCCTGCTGTGCAGCCAGGCGAGCGCGACCTGCGCGCGCTTGACGCTGTGGGCTTCCGCGACGCGGCCGACGGCATCGACGATTTCCCGGTCCGACGCCTCGGTCGCCGGGGTGTACAGCATGTCGGCGAACCCGTCATTGCTGCTGCGCGCGGTCGACTTCGCGTCCGACCAGGCGCGGGCGAGGCGGCCGCGGGCCAACGGGCTCCAGACGATCGTGCCGACGCCCTCGTCCAGACACAGCGGGATCATCTCGCGCTCTTCCTCACGGGCCAGCAGGTTGTAGTGGTCCTGCATCGACACGAAGCGGGCCCAGCCGTGCTCGCGCTGCAGGTGCCGCGCCTTCGCGAACTCCCAGGCCGGCATGGACGACGCGCCCAGGTAGCGCACCTTGCCTGCCTTGACCAGATCGTGCAGCGCCTCGAGGGTCTCCTCCAGGGGGGTCGCGTGGTCGTTGCGGTGGACCTGGTACAAGTCGATGTGGTCCGTGCCGAGGCGTTGCAGGGAATGGTCGACCTCGGTCACGATCGCCTTGCGGCTCAGGCCCCTTCCGTTCGGGCCTGAACGCGTCGGGTTGCGCAGCTTGGTCGCGATCACGACGGCGTCGCGATCGGCGAAGTCCCGCAGCGCTCGGCCGAGGATCTCCTCGCTGGAACCCTGCGAGTAGACATTGGCCGTGTCGAAGAAGTTGATGCCCTGCTCGAGCGCGTACTTGACGAGCAGGCGACTGTCGTCCTCGCCCAGCGACCAGACCGGGTGCCCGCGGCCGGGCTCGCCGTAGGTCATCGCACCGATCGCGATCGGCGAGACATCAAGTCCCGTGTTTCCCAGCTTGACGTACTCCACGATGGTCCTCTCGATTCGAGGTGGGGATGCGAATGCGGCGCTCAGATGCGCACGGTCGTCTTGCCGCGTGCGCCGCCGGCCATGTTCCGGGCCAGCTCCCGCGGAACCTGTTCCAGCGTGATGTCCTGCCGGATCGGGACGCTGATCCTGCCGGACGCAGCCTCGGCGGTGATGCGGGCGAGCAGGTCCGGCTTGTCCCGCATCATGAAGTTGCTCACGGCGATCCGCTCCGAGGCCAGCAGTTCCGGCGACGCGGTCAGCGTCGCGGACACCGCCGCGCCCCGGTCCCGTACCAGCCCCGCGTACCGCGCGAAGCGGGCCGTGTCCCGAGTGAGGTCGAGTACGGAGTCCACCCCGTCCGGGTGGTCCGCACGGACCTGCTCGACCACGTCGACGGCGGTGTAGTCGATCGTCCGGGCGGCGCCGAGTTCGTGGAGCCACTGGTCGGCGTCGGCCCGGGCGGTGGCGATCACCTGCGCTCCCCGCTCGGCCGCCAACTGGACGGCGAACACACCCACCCCGCCGGTGGCGCCCACGATCAGGATCGACTGCCCGGCCTCGATGCCGATGGAGTCGAGCGCGCCGAGCGCGGTCATGCCGGCGGTCGGCAGCGCCGCGGCGACCTGGGCGGACATCCCGTCCGGCACACGTTGCAGCGCGCCGCTCGCCGGGAACTGCGAGACCACCACGTACTCGGCGAACGTGCCGCTGCCCAGCGGTGCGCGCAGGAACTGTCCGTGCACCGCATCGCCGGGCTCGAGCCCGCTCACCCCCTCGCCCGCTTTCGTCACGCGGCCCGCACCGTCCACGCCCAGTACGAGAGGGAAGGTGGCGGGCATGGGCATCCGGCCCTCGGCGATGCCCGCGTCGATCGGGTTGAGCGACGCCGCCTCCAGCTTGACCAGAATCTCTCCCGGCCCCGGGCACGGTACGGCCAGGTCCATCAGTTCGGGCGTGTCACCGGTCTTCCGTACCGCGACTGCTCGCATGGCGCGTCTCTCCTGTTCGGTCGGCTCTCCTTGCGTGGCACTCACCACTCAAGCCGAGCCGACGGCGGACCTGAAGGACCGATCCGATACCGGGCGATACCCTGGAGGTATGAATGAGCTGGAGACGCGGCAACTGCGGTATTTCATCGCGGTGGCGGAAGAGCTCAACTTCGGACGCGCGGCCGAGCGGCTCGGCATGGCGCAGCCGCCGCTCTCGCGCGCGATCAAGGAAATCGAGCGCCGGCTCGGCGTGCAACTGTTCAAGCGCACTACGCGCCAGGTCACGTTGACGCACGCCGGCGAGGTCCTGCTGTGGGACGCACGAACGGCACTTGACGCGGTCAGCGCCGCCGGCCGGCGGGCCCGGCACGCCGGCGAACCTACGCCGAAGCTGCGGCTCGCGCTCAAGGCCGACGTCGACGGCGGCCTGCTGCCTGCCATCCTCCACGAGTACGCCCGCGAGGAGGAGGCCCTACCGGTCGCGCTGGTACTCGGCCGCTACGGCGAGCAGGCTCAGGCGGTGCGCGACGGCCGCGCGGACGCCGCGGTGCTGCTCGGCCCCTTCGACGAACGCGGGCTGGACTCCGAGCAGTTGGTCACCGAGCCGTTCCTGATCGCCGTCGCGGCCGACGCCCCGCTGGCCGCCCGTACGTCCATTCGCCTGGCCGACCTGGCAGGCTGGGACCTGCCCGACGGGTCCCCTGCGGACCAGGGCCCGGTCGCCGCCCACGGCGGGCTCGGCGAGGCACGCACCCGCCCATCCGGCCCGGTCCAGGGCCAGGGCCAGGACCAGGACCAACCGTCCGCGGCGGCGCAGGACTCCTCGGACCTGCCGCAGATCTTCAAACTCATCGAACTCGGCAGCATCGTCTGCTTCTTCCCCGCCTCTCTCACCCGGCGCTATCCACGCCCCGAGATCGCCTACCGGCCGGTCGAGGACCATGCGCCGGCCGCCCTGGCCGTGGCCTGGCCGGAGCGCTCCCGTTGCCCGGCCGTCGCCGCGTTCGTCCGGGCGGCCACCAGGGTGGCGGAGGCCGCCCGGCCGGAGCCGGGTACGCCGCGGGCCGCCAACTGACAGGACACCGCTTCCGGTGACCGGCCGCAGCGGTGCGCCCGCCGCTTTGCCATCGATCGGCGCGCCGTCCGGCGCATCCCGAGCCGACGAGTGTGTGGGCCGCACGGCGGAGGTTGGCGGTGAAGTGCTCGCTGGTGCCGGCCGGCCGGCCGCATGATGGGGACACTGGATCGTTCATCCGCCTGCCGGCAGCTCAGGTCACGTCGGTTCAGGTCACGTCAGGTCAGGTCCGGTCACGTCAGGTCAGGTCAGGTCAGGTCACGTCAGGTCACGTCAGATCAGTCGCAGCAGTTGTTCTGCGGTGCCGTGCGCGAGCTTCTCCAGGTCCGCGGGGCTCAGCGGAGCGCTGGTGAGGAAGTCGACTGCCTGGGTGGTGGATTCGTAGGGGTAGTCGATGGCGAACATGATGTTGTCGATGCCGACCGAGAGGACGGCGCCGAGCAGGGCGCCGTGCGCCATCACGCCGCTGGTGGTGATCCAGAAGTTCTCGGTGAAGTACTCGGAGGGCTTCTTGGCGAGCTTCACCTCGGTCTCGACGTAGGGCAGCCGGGTGTCGAGCCGGGAGAGGTGGAAGGGCAGCAACTCCCCCATGTGGCCGAGGATCACCTTGGCGGTGGGGAAGGTGTCGAAGAGGCCGCTGGTGATCAGGCGCAGCGCGTGCGCACCGGTCTCGGCGGCCCAGGCGTAGGTCGGCCCCAGCAGTTCGGGGCGGCCCTGGAGGACCGGCCACTCGATCGACGCCGCGCCGGGGTGCAGGTAGAGCGGCACGTCGTGCCCGGTCAACGCCTCCCAGACGGGGTGGAACCGCGGCTCGTCGAGGTAGTGGCCGAGGGTGTGGCCGTTGGTCAGGACCCCGGACAGGCCGAGCTGGTCGACGGCGCGGTCGAGTTCGCGTACCGCGGCGGCCGGGTCCTGGAAGGGCAGCACGGCGAGCCCGGCGAAGCGGGTCGGGTGCTCTCGGACGACCTCGGCCAGCACGTCGTTGGCCAGTTTCGCGTCGGAGACGGCGATCGCGGGGTCGGGCTGCATCTCCAGGCCCTGGTTGTTGGTGAGCGAGAGCACCTGCATGTCGACGCCGTGCTCGTCCATGTCCTGCAACCGCAGTTCGGTGAAATCGGGCAGCCGGCGGGCCATGTCCGCCAGGGCGGACTCCCGGAACCTCTGCTGCTGCTTCATGACGATTCCGCGGGTGGTCATGGCCGGTACGGTGAACGCTTCTTCCATCGCGATGATCTTCATGGCGCACTCCCTTGTACTCGACGTTGCACTCGCCGATGCTCGCTCAGCCGCACCTTCAACACCTGCGCGACACCACCGACGACAGCACCTCACTGACCGCCCTTGACGGGGACGACGTCATCCACGTCTGCTGCATCGCGGTGCCGGTGATCGACGGCACGGCCGTCGTCGGCGCCGTCGGCTACGGGATGTCCTGCTCCTCCCGGCGGCCGGATTCCGCACCGGGATCCGCGGCGCAGCGGAAGCCGAGGTTGCCGGCGGTGGAGTCAGGGGTGTTGGCGGAGCGGGCGGCGACCCGGTAGCGGTGGCAGTACGAGTCGTGGCACAGGTAGGAGCCGCCCCGCATCACGCGGCCCTGTCCGTAGCGCGGGCCCTGGGGGTCCTCGTCGGGTGAGCGGCGGTAGTAGTACGGCGAGAACCAGTCCGCGCACCACTCCCAGGTGTTGCCGGACATGTTCCGCAGCCCGAAGCCGTTGGGCGGGAAGGAGGCGGCGGGTGCGGTGGTCAGATACCCGTCGGCGAGGGTGTTGACGGTGGGGAAGACGCCGTTCCAGATGTTGCACCGGTGGTCGCCGCCCGGGGTGAGTTCGTCGCCCCACGCGAAGCGGCGGCCCGCGAGACCGCCGCGGGCTGCGTACTCCCACTCGGCCTCGGTCGGCAGCCGCTTGCCCGCCCAGTGGCAGTAGGCGAGTGCGTCGCGGTGGGAGACGTGGACGACGGGGTGGTCCAGCAGGTCCTTGATACCGGAGTCCGGTCCACCGGGATGCGCCCAGTCCGCGCCGCGCACGCTCACCCACCACGGGGTCGCCTGCACGCGGCCGAGCACCGCGTTCGCCGGCGCGGCGACCGCCAGGTGGAACACCGCGGACAGGCCGTAGCGTTCGGCGTCCGTCACGTGGTCGGTGGCGTCCACGAAGGCGGCGAACTCGGAGTTGGTGACCGCGGTCGGGTCGAGGGCGAAGGGGCGCAGGCGCACCCGGTGCACCGGGGTCTCGCCGTCGGCGGCGTATCCCTCGTCGAAGGCGTCCCCCATGGCGAACTCGCCGCCGGGCAACGGCACCGGTGACTGTAGTCCCGCCCGCGGGCCGGCCGTCCGCCCCACCGGTGGCGGCGGAGCGGACGTCACCGGCGCAGCGGGCGGCACCAGCGGGCCGGGGCGTCGCGGCGCGCAGCAGGGTCGAGGGCCGGCTGCCTCGCCGGAACCGTCGGCCGGTCCGGTGCCGTGCGCGGACTCGGGTGCCTCGGCGTCATTCATGTGGGGTCCTGTGGTGCGGGCCGCCCCGTCGGGCGCGGCCTGGTGGGCTGCGGCGCGGGCCGGGCTCCGCCGGCGTCGCGCGGTCAGGTCGTCAGGTCGTCAGGGTGCAGGTGAAGCTGGTCAGTTCGGTGCCCTCGCTGCTGAAGGCCACCACGATCGAGCGGTCCCCGGTCGTCGGCGCCGGCCCGGCGTCGAGCCTGAGCGGCACGGAGCCCTGCCGTTCGCCGTGCGCCTCCAGTACACCCGAGGTGCGGTCGGCGGTGACGCCCGCCGGCAGGGTCAACTGCCACCGGACCCGATGCCCGTGGTAGTCCACGTCCTGGGCGTGGAGGGTGAGTACGGCGCTGCCGCCCGCGGGCAGGGCCAGCCGGGACGGGTCCGCGTAGCCCCAGGCCGGCGAGCGGTACTCGTGGGCGATCGCGACCCGGTCACGGTCCTCGCCGTAGCGGTCCGACACGTAGGAGCAGTCCAACTGGATGCCGTCGAAGCGGTGTTCCAGGGTCAGCTGGCGGTAGCGGTCGGCCGCCTCGGTGCTGTCCGCGGTCCCGGAACCGGCGAGGGAGATGGCGACGTCGGCCAGCGAGATTTCGGCGGCCTGGGCCAGGCGGTCCAGTACGAGTCGCTGCGGGCTGCCCGCAGGTGTGGCGCTGCGCGCGCTGTCCAGGTCGGCGCGGGCGGCCGTGCAGTTGTCGTGGAAGGCCGCCGCCGCGGAGCCGAGTTGGTCGGGGTCGGCGGTCGTCCGGGCGAAGTAGTCGGCCATGGCGGCGGCCGATGCGCCGAACCGGGCCGGGAGGTAGGCGCCGAGGAACTGCCCGTCGTCCAGCGCCGGGTTCCAGGCGCTCTGCGCCGCGAAGAGGTGGACGGCCTCGGCGGACAGCCAGTTGGCGGGCTCGGCGTAGCAGCCGATCCCGCTCAGGCCGAGCGAGCGGTACACGGCGGCGTCACGGGCCAGCACCGGCAGGATGTTGGCCGGCAGCTGCCGCCAGCGGTAGCGGCGCGAGTAGTCGTATATGGCGAGCGGCCCGTCGTGGGCGTCGCGCCACTGGCGCAGCAGGGCGAGGTAGCCCGCGTTGGTCGTGGAGGAGGGGTCGTCGATGGAGGTGGAGTAGGTGCGGCTGTAGGGGGCGAAGTCGACGATGACGTCCGGGTCGAAGGAGTGGTTGCCGGTGGGCGGGTCGATGGCGGCGCCGTAGGCGATCCGCTCCACCCGCACGCCGGGGGCCGCGTCGCGCAGCGCGGCGACGACCGCGTTGACGACCACGGTCTCGGCGTTGCCGGCGGTCTCGTATTCGTCGAGCGCGGCCTTCGGCCAGACGGCGCCGTCCGGCGGCCAGCAGTCGAAGACGGCGATCTCCGGCCGGGCGGTCAGGTAGTCGAGCACGTTGCGCACGTACTGGTCGACGGCCGCGTCGTTCTGCACGTCGAAGACGTTGGTGCCGGAGGTGTAGTACTGCGGGTACGTCGACTGCGGCAGGAACGACTGGTAGCCGTGCCCGCCCACCTCCAACTGCAGTCCCCGCCGGGCGATCTGCGGGGCGAGGGCGGTGCGGAAGTCGTCGTAGCGGGTGGCGCCGAAGCCGCCGTAGTCGTAGGGGAAGACCAGGGTGTTCAGGCCCTGCTTGGCCATCCAGTCGACCAGCGCGACGAGGGCGTCGGCGTTGATGCTCCAGCCCTCCTCCACGTACTTGCGCCGCAGCGGCCACTGCGGCGACTGGTGCGTGGTGCCGGCGTCGAGGACGAGGTCGGGCGAGCGGGGCACCGACTCGGCCGCTCCCTGGTAGAAGGCGAAGGCCGGGGCGAAGAACTCGACACCGGCCTGGCGCAGCAGCCCGTACGCGGCGAACAGGCAGGCCCGCTCGCCGACTCCGGTGAGCACCGAGAATCCCGTGCCGGTGGTGACGGTCCAGCTGTCCTCGGGCTGGGAACCCATGGCCTCGGCGTCACGGGAGGCGGCTGCCAGGACGTCCGCGGTGGAGGTCTGCCGGCGGACGAAGGCGAGGCCGTACGTTGCCGTGCCGGAGGGCTTCTCAAGTCGGGCCACCGGGATGCTCCCCCCGGTGATGCGGCCCAGGTAGCGCGCCAGCTCGGCCGCGGCGAAGGCCACCGGGGAACCGTCGGTCTCCGCCCACCACACGACGCGCCCCTGCGCGCGGCCGCCGCGCCCGACCTGGCAGCCCGCTGCGGCCGAACGCGCCGAAGCCGACGCAGAAGCCGCCGACGCCGCGGACGCGTTGAGAAGTTGTGCGGCGAGTGTGCCACTCGCGGCGAGGGCCGCGGACATGCCGACGACACTGCGGCGGCTCGGATGTGGACGGTGCATGCGAGGTCTCCTCGAATCCGGAACGGTTGGGTGGTTGTCGAGGTGGCGGCGGCGCGGACGGCCGTTTCAGCGGACGGCCGTTTCAGTCGGTCTGCCAGCGACCGCCCCGGGTCCAGAAGCCCTCCACCTCGTCGAGGGTGCGGCCTCGGGTCTCGGGGGCGAAGCGCAGCGCGAAGGCGGCCGCTGCCAGGCACAGCGCAAGGAAGAGCCCGAAGGCCGCGACGCCGCCGAGCGAGGTGAGCACCGACAGGAAGGTGAGCGTGATGATGAGGTTGGTCAGCAGGTCGACGGTGAGCAGCAGGGACGCGCCGGTGGAGCGCAGCCGCGCGGGCAGCGCCTCCGAGGCGTAGACCCAGACCATGGCGCCGAAGCCGGCCGAGTAGCCGATCCGGAACAGGACCACGCCCGTCACCGCGATCACCATCGTCGTGCCGCGGCCCACCCCCATGGCGAAGGCGCCGACCAGGACCGCGTTGGCCACTGCCATCAGGGCGATGCCGGTCAGCAGGGTGGGGCGGCGGCCGAGCCGCTCCACCAGGACCAGCGCCAGCACTTCGCCGAGCATCGCCGCGAGTTGCACCATCGCGGTGACCCTGATCGCGGCGTGGTCGCTGGTGAAGCCGACCTTCTTGTAGATGATCGGGCTGTAGGCGACGATCGCGGCGATCCCGGTGACCTGGACGAAGAAGCCGAGCCCGATCACGAACAGGCCCGCGCGCCGGAAGGGCGGGCGCAGCAACTCGCGTATGGTGCCGGGCTTCCCGGTGGCCAGCGAGGCGCGTATCCGCTCCATCTCCGCCGGCATCTCATCGGCGCTGCACGTACGCGCGAGGGACGCCGCGGCCTCCTCGGTGCGGCCGTGCATCAGGTACCAGTGGCCGGTCTCCGGCAGGCGGGCCACCAGGACGGTGACGACCGCGGCGGGCAGCGCCGAGATGCCCAGCATCCATCGCCAGTCGCTGCGGCCGCCGTTCGCCAGCCCGAGGTCGGCGAAGTACGACGCGGCGATGCCCACGGTGGTGGCGAGTTGGTAGCAGACCAGCAACCGGCCGCGCAGGTGCAGGGGGGACGACTCGCCGACGAACACGGGCGCCGCGACCACGGAGCCGCCGATGGCGACACCGAGCAGCAGACGGGCCACGAGCAGGGTGGCCAGGTCGGGTGCGATCCCGGACAGCGCGGAGAAGACCACGTATCCGAGGCAGACCGCGTACATGGTGCGGCGCCGCCCGAGCCGGTCGCAGGCCGACTTCGCCAGTACCGCGCCGATGACGGAGCCGGCCCCGACCGCGGACGTGACGGTCTCCTGCATGTGGGTACTCAGACCGAAGTCGCGCTTCAGGGAGAGCAGGGCGCCGGAGAGGGCACCCGTGTCGTACCCGTAGATGAGCCCCACGGCGCTGCCGGCGAGCGCGACCGCGAGGACACCCGACCGAGCCGGCACCGCCCGCTCGGCAGTGCCCTTCCCGGCCCCGCTGTCCGTCTCAATGACCATGACCCGCCCCTCGCCTGCTCGGTGGTGCGCCGTGCCGAACAGCGTGCGGGACCGGAGTTTTTCTGTCTATAACTTAGACATAATTAGTTCCACCGTTGATCCCGAACCTTGCGCTTCCTGGGCTTCTGTGTACGGTGAGATCCGCCCTGTCCCCCGGATTATGTCGAGGAGATTGACGGAATATGAAGGGATCCGTGCGGGGCCTGCACACCGAGCAGGTCCTCGCCCTGCTGCGTTCGGGGCCGACCAGCCGGGCCGCGCTCATCGCGCGCACGGGTCTGTCGCGCGCCACCGTCTCCAGCATCGTCTCCGAACTCATCGCCGACGGGGTGGTCGTGGACCGGCCCGCGGCCGAGGAGCGCCGGGCCGGGCCCGGCCGCCCCACCCGGCTCGTCGTCCTGTCCCAGGGCAGCGTCCGCTCCATCGGCGTGGCCTTCCAGATCGCGTCCACCGCGGTCGCCGTCGCCGACGCGCAGCAGCAGATCGTCGGCACCGCGGTACGCGGCCACCGGCCGGCGCTCAACTGGCTCGACCGGGCGCGGATCGCCATCGAGGAGGTGCGGCGCCTGTACCAGGACCACGGCGTCGAACCCACCCGCCTCACCGGCATCGGGATGGGTGTCGCGGGACCGGTGGGGCAGTCCGCCCACGACGCCGCCTGGCGGGTGGCGGCCGACCGCCTCACCGCGGAGTTCGACGCACCGGTGCATGTCGACAACAACCTGCGCCTGGCCGCGCTCGCCGAGACCGGCTGGGGCACCGACCTCGCCACCGGCTCCCTGCTGTACTTCCACCTCGGCGAGGGCGTCGGCGCGGGCATCGTGATCGGCGGCCGCCTCTACCGCGGCGCGACCGGCGCGGCCGGCGAACTCGGCCACGTACGCCTCGACCCGGAAGGACCCCGCTGCCGCTGCGGCGCCCGGGGCTGCCTGGAGACGTACACCGCGCTGCCGGTGCTCCTGCGCCGCGCCCGCGTCAAGCGGGCCGGACGGTCCTTCGCCGAACTGGCCGCGGACCCCGCGCTCGCCGAGGAACTGACCCGGGCCGCCGAACTGTGCGGCCGCGCCGTCGGCGCCGCCGTGACGACCATGGACATTTCCCGCATCGTTCTCGGCGGGATGCTGGCGCACGCCCCGCTGGAGACGGAACGGGCCTTCACCGCGGCCCTCAACGCCCACCTTCTGCCGGCCATGCGCGAGGCCGTGCGGGTGAGCCGCGCCCGGGCCGGCGACACCGCCGCCGTCACCGGCGCGATCGCCCTCGTCTACCACAACTCGCCGGTCCTCGAGGGCTACCACCCCTACCGCACCGCACCCCGCGACGACGCCGGGGACCGCATGACACCCCTGGAGCACTGATGGACACGCCCCGACAGGCCCGCAACATCCTCTTCCTGATGACGGATCAGCACCGCATCGACACCATCGGCGCCTACGGAAACCCGCACGCGCACACCCCGAACCTGGACCGTCTCGCCGCCGGCGGCACCCGCTTCACCCATGCCTTCACCCCCACCGCCATCTGCACCCCGGCGCGCGCCAGCCTGCTGACGGGCAAATCACCCTTCCGGCATGGCCTGTTGGCCAACGACGAGTGGAACATCGGCTACCGCACCGACCTCGCCGAGGGCGAGTTCACCTTCTCGCAGGCGCTGCGCGACGCGGGCTACCAGGTCGGCCAGGTCGGCAAGTGGCACGTCGGAGAGACGCGCCGGCCCGCCGACTTCGGGTTCGACGGGCCGTACCTGCCCGGTGCCATCAACCCGGTGCTGAACCGCGAGTACCAGGAGTGGCTCGCCGTACGAGGTCTGCCCCCGGTGCGCATCCGCGACCGTATACGCGGCACCCTGCCGGGCGACCGCCCCGGCCACCTCATCGCCGCCCGCCTCGACCAGCCGGTGGAGGCGACCTTCGAACGCTTCCTCGCCGACCGCGCCATCGAGATGCTGCGCGGCTACGCCGCCACCGACCGCCCCTTCCACCTCTCCCTGCACTTCTACGGCCCTCACCTGCCGTACCTCATCCCCGACGAGTACTACGACCTGATCGACCCTTCCGTGGTCGAACTGCCGGACTCCTTCGCGGAGAGCTTCCAGGGCAAGCCGCCGGTCCAGCAGCAGTACAGCACCTACTGGTCGGCGGACAGCTTCTCCCCCGACGAGTGGCGCAAGCTGATCGCGGTGTACTGGGGTTACGTCTCGATGATCGACGCCGAGATCGGCCGGGTACTGGACGTCCTCGACGAGCTCGACCGGACCGACACCACGGCCGTCTTCTTCACCGCCGACCACGGCGAGTTCACCGGTGCCCACCGCCTCAACGACAAGGGCCCGGCGATGTACGACGACATCTACCGCATCCCCGGCCTGCTCCGCGTCCCCGGGGCCCCCGCCGGCCGGGTCGACGACCACTTCACCACCCTGACCGACTGCACCGCCACGATTCTCGACCTGGCCGGGCTCGATCCCTCGGCCGCCGTCGACGGCAGCAGCCTGCTGCCGCTGGTGCACGGGCAGGAGGCCGCGGACTGGCGCACCGACCTGGTGGCGGAGTTCCACGGCCACCACTTCCACTACCAGCAGCGCATGTTGCGCACCCCGGATTTCAAACTGGTGGTCAATCCCGAGTCCGTCAACGAACTCTACGACCTGCGCAGGGACCCGGACGAACTGACCAACGTGCACGACGTGCCCGTCTACGACCGGACGCGCCGCGAACTGAGCCTGCGCCTGTACGAGGCGCTCATCGCCCGCGGTGACACCGTCTTCGCCAAATGGATGGCCGCCACCACCCGCTTCGACGTACCCCTGTCGAACACCTCCAAGAGCGACTACGACGCCGTCGACGCCGCACCCGACGACACCCGCGCCACCGGTGCCATCGGTGCCTGAGCCACTCGGGTAGCCCCCTTTTCGCGCGGGTCCCCACAGCCCGCGCCGCCTCGTGGCCACTGACGGAGAGCCGGGCCTCGGTGAACAAGCCCAGGATGTCCAAGGCCCGGTCGGCCGTCGAGGCCACGCTCGCGGCGCGGCCGGTGGTACTCGCTGACGGCGATGCGGCTGATACGTGGACCGCCCGCGCCAGGCGGCAGGCATAGGGATTTCCCCAATGCTCGACGGCACCGGCCGCGGCCAGAGTGGGGCCGTTCGCGAGCCGGGCGTCCGGCTCCGTCAGCCGGGCGTTGGGAGTGGGTTCTCTTGCTCACATTTTCTCTGCGGGACGTGGTGCGCTCCGTGCTCACCGCGCTGGACGAGCAGGACTGGCAGGTCGAGGAGGACGGCGTCTGGTGCCGGGTGACCCCTCTGAAGCACGAGCCCCGGGTGCAGGGGTGGAAGCTGCACATCTCGGCGACCCGGCTGTCCGCGCCGGAGGTCCTGCACCGGGCCGCCGGGGTCCTGGTCCGAGCCGGATGCGCCTTCAAGACGGCCCGGGACCTGGGAACCGTCGAGGAGATGACCTCCGGCAACTACGACCGCGCCCAGTGCGGCAAGATCATCACCGCGTATCCCCGGGACGACGACCAACTGCGGCAGCTCGCCGCCCGGTTGGACGACGCGACCGCCGGGCTGCCCGGCCCGGCCATCCTCTCCGACCGCCCCTACCGCAAGGGCAGCCTGGTCCACTACCGCTACGGCGGCTTCCACGGCGTACGGGTGCTGGGCAACGACGGCTCCTTCGACGTACGCCTGCGGGCCCCGGACGGGACGCTGGTGGACGACCACCGCAAGGCGTGGTTCAGCCCCCCGCCCTGGGCGGAGTTGCCGTTCCCCGGCGACCCGGGACGTCCGGCCACCGCGCAGAGCGCCAAACCGGTGCTGCTGGCGGACCGGTTCGTCGTGCGGGAGGCGATCCGGCACTCGGCCCGCGGCGGGGTGTACCGGGCACTCGACCAGCACACCGGGGCCGAGGTCATCGTCAAGCAGGCCCGCGCGCACGTGGCGGTGAACGTGACCGGCGAGGACGCCCGGGCCTGCCTGCGCCGGGAGGCGGCCAACCTCGTGCCGCTCACCGGGCTGTGCACCGAGTTGGTGGCCTCCTTCGAGGAGGACGGCCACGCCTTCCTGGTGCAGAGCCTGGTGCCCGGGCAGGCGCTCGCCTCCTGGGTCACCGAGCGGCGGGCCGAGCCCGGGTTCATCCCCGTCCCGCAGGTGCTGGCGCTGGCGGAGAAGCTGCGTTCGCTGCTCGACGAGGTGCACCGGCGCGGCATCGTCTACCAGGACTACACGCCGAACAACATCATGGTCACGCCCGAGGGCCGGCTGGTGCTGATCGACGCCGAGTGGGCCACCACCCCCGGCAGCCGCATCCTGCGCGTCTACACCCCCGGGTTCGGTTCGCCCGAGCAGACCGCGGAGCCGCGGGTCGGGCCCGCGTTCGGGACGGAGGTCGACCGCTACGCCCTCGGTGGAGTGCTGTACTTCCTGGCCACCGGGATACCGCCGTCCTTCGCCCCGGACGGCCGGCACGACCCGCACACCCCGCACCCGACGGACGGCCCGCATCCGACGGACGGCCCGCACGCGCCGGACGCGCCGGACGCGCTGGACGCCCCGCACGCCTCCGGCGTCGCGCAGCCCGCGACCGCCCCCGCCGACCGCACGGCCGGGGAGCGCATCGCCCTGGTGCTCTCCCTGCTCGGCGAGGAGCGTCCGGCCGCCCGGCTGCTCACCCCGGCGATCCTCGGCCTGATGGCGGAACGCCCGGAGGACCGCTGGACGTTGGCCCGACTGGCCGGGTTCCTCGCGGACGCGGCAGCCGAGATCGCCAGGACAGCCGGGACAACCAAGGCAGCGGAGGCAGCCGCTGGTGCGGCGGCTGACGCCGGGGCGGCCGCCGCGGAGACAGCGGAAAGCGCGCAGACAGCGGGAGACGCGGCCGAGACGGACACCGTGCCGGTCCCGGTCTGGCTCTCCGGCGGCCGCCCCGGCCGCCCCGCCGCCGGCCGGGAGATCCGGGCCGGGCTGGTGGACGACGGCCTCACCCACCTGCTGAGAGGCATGGCCGATCCCGACGGCCCCGCCCAACGCCTCTGGTCCGGCAGCGCGTTCGGGGACGGCACCGACCCCTGCAACGTGCAGTACGGCGCGGCCGGCGTGCTGGGCCTGCTGGTACGGGCCGACCGGACGCTGGAGCGTCCGGAGCTGCGGGTCGCCGTCCGGCGCGTCGCGGCCTGGATCGACCGGCGCCGCACGGCCGTGCCGCAACTGCTGCCCGGCCTCTACTTCGGCCGCGCCGGCACCGCCTGGGCGCTGTACGACGCCGCCCGGCACCTCGGCGACGACACGCTCGCCACGCACGCCGCCGACCTGGCGCTCTCGCTCCCGGTGGTGTGGCCCAACCCGGACATCTGCCACGGGGCCGCGGGCTCCGGGCTCGCACACCTCAAGTTCTGGCAGGCCACCGGGCGGCGGGAGTTCCTGGAGCGGGTCGCGCAGTGCGCCGACGCGCTGGTCGCGGCCGCCGACCGCACCGCGGACCGGGTGACCTGGCAGATCCCCCCGGACTTCGACTCCAAACTGGCGGGCATCCGGCACCTCGGGTTCGCGCACGGCGTCGCCGGGATCGGCGCGTTCCTGCTGGCCGCGGCCGACGCGACCGGCCGGCAGTCCGCCCTGGACCTGGCGGTGACGGCCGGGGACACCTTGGCGGCCGAGGCCGAACGCGGTCAGGTCGGCGCCCGCTGGCGCTCCGACATGGACGAGAAGCCCGGCACCGGGCTGATCTACCACTGGTGCAGTGGCTCCTCCGGCGTCGGCACCTTCCTGCTGCGGCTGTGGCAGGCCACCGGCACGGAACGCCATCTCCGACTCGCGCAGGAAGCGGCCCAGGCAGTCCGCGCCGCCGCATGGACCTCCCCCACCGCCGTCTGCCACGGCCTCGCCGGAGACGGCGAGTTCCTGCTCGACCTCGCGGCGGCCCGGCCCGACGGCCCCTACCGCGCCTGGGCCGAGGACCTGGCCACGGTGCTGTACGCACGGCACTCGGTCGTGGGGGGCCTGCGCCTGGTCCCGGACGAGGGCGCCACCGCCTTCACCGCCGGCTACCAGACCGGAACCGCCGGCGTCATCAGCTTCCTCCTGCGGCTCGACCACGGCGGCCCGCGCCCCTGGATGGCGGACCGCCCCTGACCGCGGAGGGAAACCCGCCCGCGCGCCCGCAACGGCGCGTGGCCGCCCCGCACTTCACGACACCCCGAGAGGAGGAATCCATGGACATCGACCTCGACGCCCTCCAGGCCCTGCCGGCCGAGCAGGAGCCGACCACGCAGATGATGTGCACCGTCACCTGCGGCTACGGCCACACCTGTGGCGCGGAGACCTGTACCTCCACCAACTGAGCACGTCGACCGAGAAGGAGAAAACCATGAGCTCCGACATCGAAGCGCTGGAACTGCTCCCCGGTGGTGACGGCACCACCGAGATGGAGTGCACCTGGACCTGCAGCACCTACTCCTGCCCCGCCACCTGCACCCTCACCGAGTAGTCCGGAGAACCCGATGGAACTCGACCTCGACGCCCTGCAGACCCTGCCCGGCGACCAGGACACCAACGAGATGCAGTGCACCTGGACCTGTACCGGCAACACCTGCAAGGACACCTGCACCGTCACCGGCTGACGGCCCCGAGCGCATCACAGAAAGGAGCCACCGGATGGAACTCGACTTGGACGCCCTCCAAGTGCTACCGGCCGACAGGGAGAACACGTCCCTGCTGAGCACGGAGACCTGCGGCGGACCCACCTGCGGCACGGGCAGCACCTGTGGCGGGGAGACCTGCACGGTCTCCAACTAGTGGGTGCGGGAGGGGTGCCGGACCTGTACTGGCGCCCCTCCCGCGTACCCGGGGGGACGTCCGTGCGGCGAGGGGAAGAGAGGCGATCGCGTGACGAGGAACGAACCGGGGCCGGGGAGCGGTCACCACCCGCAGGGCGCGGGTCGGCTGCTGGCCGGGGCCGTCCGGCACACCGGCGGACAACTGTCCCTGCTGGTCGCCCTGATGGTGCTGCGCACCGCCGCCTCGCTGGCCCTGCCCGCCTTGCTGGCCGCCGCGGTGAACGCGGTGCTGCACGGCCGGAGCGGTACCGGCCCGGCGCTGGCCTGGGGCGCGGTGATGGCGGGCGGCGCGGTCTGCGACACGCTGATGGCACCGCTCGGCGTCTCCTGCGCCGCGTTCGGGACCCGCTGGCTGCAACTGCGTACGGTCAGGCATCTGCTCGGCCTGGGCGGGCGCTCGCCGGTACCGACCGGCGAGGCGGTCACCCAGGTCACCCAGGCCGCCCAGCAGGCCGGGGCGCTGCCCGTCGCGGTGGCCGACTGGGGTGTGACGGTGGCCGGTTCGGCCGCGGCACTGGCCGCCCTGTGGTGGCTGGACTGGCGCTGCGGGCTCGCGTTCCTGCTGGGCGTCCCCCTGACGGTGCTGATCGCCCGTCGCTTCGTGGGCCGGGTGACGCGGGTCCAGGGCGACTATCTGGCCGCCCAGTCACGCATCGCCGTCCGGCTGCTGGCCGCGCTCTCCGGCGCCCGGACCATCCGGGCCTCCGGCACGCTCGACCGCGAGGCGGACCGGGTGCTCGCACCCCTGCGGGAGGTGTCCACGGCCGGGTACCGGATATGGCGGCTGCAGAAGGGCACCGTCTGGCAGTTCGGCCTGCTGATCTCGCTGACCGAGGCGCTGGTGCTCGCCGTGGCGGGCCTGGGCGTCGTGGACGGGCGGCTCTCGCCCGGGGAGTTGGTGGCGGTGGCCGGCTACCTCCAACTCGCCTTCCCGGCGGTGCAGCAGATCGACGTGTTCTTCACGCTCGCCCAGGCGCGCGCCGCCGCGGGCCGCCTCGCCGGAACCTTCGCGCACGCGGGTGTCCGGTACGGGACCGAGGCCCCCGGTCCGGGGGCGGGCGCGGTGTCCTTCCGTGGGGTCACCGTCCGGGCCGCCGGGGCAGCGGGTTCCAACCAGCCGACCGCGGCGGCGGGTTCCGAGAAGCCGGCCGGGGCGGCGGTGCTGGACCGGATCGACCTGGACATCCCGGCCGGCGCCTGCGTGGCGTTCGTCGGCCGCACGGCCTCGGGCAAGAGCGTGCTCGCCGGGCTCCCCGGCCGGCTCGCGGACCCGGACGAGGGCGAGGTGCTGCTCGACGGCCGCCCCGTGCGGGAGTTGGCTGAGGAGCACCTGCGGGGCGCGGTCACGTACGCCTTCGAACGGCCCGCCCTGCTCGGCGGCACCGTGCGCGAGGCCATCGGCTACGGACGACCCGGGCTGCCCAGGGCCGGCGTGCACGAGGCCGCGCGGGCCGCCGCCGCGGACGGCTTCATCCGGAAGCTGCCCGACGGCTACGACACCCCGTTGGAGCGGGTGCCCCTGTCGGGCGGCGAACGCCAACGGCTCGGCCTGGCCCGCACCCTGGCCCGCTCGGCCCGGGTCTATGTGCTGGACGACGCCACCTCCGGCCTGGACACCGTCACCGAGTCCGAGGTCAGCACGGCGGTCACCGGCGCGCTCGCCGGGCGCACCCGGATCGTGGTGGCCCACCGGGTGGCCACGGCCGCCCGCTGCGACCAGGTGGTCTGGTTGGACGGCGGCCGGGTCCGGGCCCGCGGAACGCACGCCGAGCTGTGGCGCGACCCGGCGTACCGGGCGGTGGTCGCCGCGGACGGAGCCGAAGACGGCTCCCGAAGGACCGATGACGCCGTGCACGACGACGTGGGCGACGAGACGCGCGACGAGACGGGCAGGGGGCAGTATGCCGGACATCGTGAGGTCTGACCCGGGGCTGCGGCTGCTGAAGGAGTCAACAGCCGGCTCCCGGCGGTCGCTTGTCCGGGCGCTGGGCGGGTCGGCCGTCCAGGCGGCGCCCGCGCTGGCCTCCGGCCGCATGCTGGCCACGGCTCTCGACCACGGCTTCCTGGCCGGTCGGCCGATGGCCGGGATCCTCTGGCTGACCGGGATCGCCGCACTGTACTGCGTGCGCGCGGCGGCCCAACGGGCGGTGTTCGACCCGCTGGCCGCGATCGTCGAGCCGATGCGGGACGAGCTGGTGCGCCGGGTGGTGCGCGGGGCGCTGCGCCGGGCGGTGTACGAGGGACTGCCCGGGGCCGGCCCCGACGCCGCCGGGGTGACCCGGTTGAGCAGCCAGGTGGACGCGGTGCGCGGCACGGTCTCCGCGCTGCTGCGAACGGCGCTGCCGCTCGCGGTGAACCTGCTGGCCGCGCTGCTCGGCCTGGCCTCCCTCGACCTGCGGATGGCGCTCGTGGTCGCGGTGCCGCTGCTGGTGGCCGTGGCGGCCTTCGTCCCGGCGATGCGCGCCCTCACCCGGCGCCGGGCCGCCTTCCTGCTCGCGGAGGAGCGGGTGGCCGCCGCCACCGGCGCGGTGGTCGGGGCGGCGCGCGATGTGGCCGCCCTCGGGGCTCGCCGCGAGGCCCTGGCCGAGGTGCACCGGGCGGCCGACGACGCCGCCCGGGCAGCGACCACCGTGGCCTGGGCGAACGCGCTCCGCGTCCCGGTGATCCTGATCGGCGGCCAGCTCCCGGTACTGGGTCTGCTGCTCGCCGGGCCGTCCCTGGTGCGCCAGGGGGTGGTGTCGCCGGGGGCGGTGATCGGCGCGGTCAGCTACGTCACCGCGTACCTGATCCCGGCCCTCCAGCAGATGACCGGGTCGGTGGCCGGCTACTGGAGCCAACTCCGCGTGCTGGCCGCCCGGCTGGCGGCCACCTCCGCCCGGCCCGAACCGCCCGCGCCGACCGAGGGTCCCACCCGCACCGCCGGCGCGGATCTCGCCGTACACGGGCTCACCTTCGCCTACGGTCCGCACTCCGCACCCGTCCTGCGCGACGTGTCCTTCACCATCCCCGCGGCCGGCCACCTCGCCCTGGTCGGACCCAGCGGCGTGGGCAAGTCGACGCTCGCCGGGCTGCTGGCCGGGATCGGGCGGCCGGACACGGGCCGGGTCGTACTGGGCGGGCGGGCGATCGCCGGGCTGCCCGAGGCCGAACGCGCGGCTGCGGTCGCCCTGGTGCCGCAGGAGGCGTACGTCTTCCCAGGCACCCTGCGGGAGAACATGGCCTACCTGGCGCCGGACGCCTCCGACGACGCGTTGGACCGGGCCGCCGCGGCGGTCGGCATGGGCCCGCTGCTGGCCCGGCTCGGCGGCCACGGCGCCGAACTCACGGACCCGGCCGGCACGCTGTCCAGCGGGGAGCGCCAACTGATCGCGCTGGCCCGGGTGTACGCCTCGGCCGCCCGGCTGGTGATCCTGGACGAGGCCACCTGCCACCTCGACCCCGCGGCCGAGGCCGCCGTGGAGTCGGCCTTCGCCCGCCGCCCGGGCACGCTGGTCGTGGTCGCCCACCGGTTGAGCAGCGCCGCCCGGGCCGGCCGGGTGCTGATCCTGGACGCGGACGGTCACGCGTTCGGCAGCCACACCGAACTACTCGCCACGCACCCGGGGTACGCCGCCCTCGTCGGCCACTGGGACGCCCCCCTCCCGGCCACGGCCACGGCCCCGGTCCCCTGAGCCGGCGTACGGCCCCGGCGGCCGGTGCGGTGGCCGGGAGGGCCGCCGTACCATCCGGGCGCCGCGGGGAGCCGACGAAGCGCGCCGACCCCGCTCGCCGCCGGATGGAGTCACACCTGAACCGGCCGTACGGTGGCGAAGGCGGCCACCAGGGAGGACCGTGAACGGGCGCCCGTCTTGCGGAAGATCCTGGTCAGATGCGCCTCGACAGTCTTGACGGAGACGAACAGCGCACCGGCCACCTCCCTGTTGGACATTCCCTGGCAGACCATGTCGAAGATCTGCTCCTCCCGCACCGACAGCACCTCCCCCACCGGACCGCGGGGACCCTGCGGCGCGGATGTCCGGCGCGGCCGGCAGGCCCCGATCCTGCGCTGGAGGTCGACGGCAGATCCGCGCAGCCAGCGGGCGCTCATCCGATCGGCCCGCTCCTTCGCCCGGCCCACCTCGGTGGCGGCGTCCTCCAGCCGGCCCACCGCGACCAGCCGCTGGGCCAGTTCGAGCCGGACCCGGCACTCCAGGACCGCCAGGCCGGCCACGGCCGACAGCTCCACCGCGGCGCAGAGCAACCGTACGGCGGCCTCGTCCGGCGTGTGCCGGGCCTGCGCGCGCAGGGCCTCGGCGCGAACTCCCGCGGTCGGAAAGGCGGTTGCTCCGTCCGCGGCCTGGGCGGAGTACTCCCGGGCGGCCGCGGCCCCGCCCGTCTCCGACGCCGCCGCGGCCGCCGCCGACCACCACAGCACCCGCGCTCCGGCCACCGGCGGCCGAGCCGTACTCCGGGCAGCCGGCAGCACCAGCTCAAGACATTCCTCGGGACGCCCCTGGGCCAGCCGGACCCACCCCAGCACGCCGGCCGCCGTCTCCCCCAGCGCCCCAGGACCCGGATGCTGCCGCAGCACATGATCGGCGAGCTCCGCCGCGCCGTCCGGGCCGTCGCACCACAGGGTGGTCCAGGCGCGCAACAACCGTGCCCAGCAGGCACGTTCACCGTCGCCGAGCGCAAGTGCGGTCTCTTCCGCCTCACGGGTGTCGCGCAGTGCGGCGGGCAGGCTGCCGAGCGCGGCATGCCCGTAGCCGCGGCCGAGCAGCAGCGGCGGCAACGCGGCAACGCGCCCCGTACGGCGCGCGATTGCCAGCGCCCGGGTGAACAGCCGTAGCGCGTCACCGTACCGCTCCGCCAGGTTGAGGACCCAGCCCAGGCGGGCAACGGCATCCCGCCTGGCGGCCAGTTCGAAGTCGCCCAGCGCGTCGGCCGGCCGGCCGGCCTCCAGGGTCCCGTCGGCGTCGACGGCCCCGGCCCGGGCGGACCGGTCAGCTGGGTACGCCGGAGGTGTCGGGTCGGGACGGCGAACAGGTCCGGGCAACTCCGGCGCGCCGCCGGTCATCGCCTTCGCCAGGGCGAGCGTGGCCGCGGCATCCATGCGCAGCACGTCGGAAGCGCGGGGGGCGTGCCGAAGTGCCTGGTACACGTGGCCGCGGGTGGTCGGCAGGTCACCCTCGACCGCGGCCATCGCGGCCATCCGCAGGCGCAGGATGCGCTCGCCGTGGGCGCCGGGCGGCGGAGTGGCCGCCAACTCGGCGTCCACCAGCGCCCGTGCGAGACGGCGACGCCCCAGGCCGGATTCCAGCCGGGTGTGCAGGTCCACGATCAGAGCCCTGTCCAGCAGACCCCCGGAACAGGTCGCGGAGGTGGCTTCGTTCCCCGGGGCCGCCAGCAAGGCGGGCAGGAGGCGCCGGCACTCGGCGTACTGGCCGGTGCGTTCGGCCGCGTGATACAGCAGCGCCGCGATGCGGAAGCGCTCGGTGGGCCTGATGTCGTCGGGGGCTTCGGGGTCTTCGGGGTCGCCGGGGGCTTCGGGCAGGATGTGCAGGGCGGCTCGCAGCCAT
Source organism: Streptomyces sp. NH27 (assembly GCF_056859195.1). Classification (NCBI taxonomy): domain Bacteria; kingdom Bacillati; phylum Actinomycetota; class Actinomycetes; order Kitasatosporales; family Streptomycetaceae; genus Streptomyces; species Streptomyces sp. NH27. The sequence goes on along the minus strand of NZ_JACEGK010000004.1, from coordinate 5,510 downwards.
GACGCCGCGGTGGCCGGCCGGGTGTCCAGCACGTTGCGCGCTGCGCGGGCCAGCAGGCCCGCGCTCTGCCGGTCGCCCTGCTCGGCGGACCGCGCCAGATGCGGTGCGCGCTGCACGACGGGTGCGCCGACCCGCTCCAGCGCTTCCGCGGCTCTCGTATGTGCGGTGATGCGCCGCCCCGGGGGCGTTCTGGCGTACAGCAGCGTGCGCAGCAACGGATGGCGGAAGCGAAACAGCGGTGCTCCACCGTCGACCGGGCGGATCAGGTCGCGTGCCACCAGTTCGTCGAGCACGGTCAGTACCGCTCGCGTCTCGCGGTCGGCGACGGCTGCCACCAGTGAAGGGGCGAACGGATCTCCGAGCACGGCCGCGCAGCGGGCCACCTCGATCTGCTCCGGGGCGAGTCCGCCCAGTTCGCGCAGCGGAGGACAGTTGGCGGGCAGCGGGATGGTGCCCGGTGTGCGGTCGGTGGCCGCCAGCTCTCGTAACTGATGGGACGTCAGATTGCTCAACAGGTCGAGCCAGCCCGGGACGCCGCCGCTCAGCTCATACAGCAGACCCTCACGCATCGGCCCGGTGTCAGGCGGCAGTTGGGCGGCAAAAGCCGCCGGGGTCAGCGGCCCGACCGGGATCCGGTGGGTCCGGTAGGTCTCGCTGGCTCCGGCGAGACAGGACACCAGCCAGATCGGCATCTGGCCGGTCGACACCGTGTACGTGATCACGGTCGGCACGGAGGGGGGCTCGGCCAGCACTCGCTGTAGCGGTTGCGCCATCTCGGCGCCGGCCCGATCCAGATCGTCCAGACATCGCAGCACGCCGCGGCCCGGCGATGTCGCCGCCTGGAGGCCGTACGCCACGAACAGCCCGCCCCGACGCGCGTCGGCGGCGAGTTCACCGAGCAACCGGGTCCTGCCGCTGCCGGGTTCGCCGGCGATCTCCACCAGCAGGGACGCGCCGTCGAGGCAGGCGCCGACCAACTCCTCGACGCTCAACGGGATATGAGGTGCTGTACGTCTCATCTGGGGTAGCGCGATCCTCTCCGGGTACGGCCTGTTCCCCGGCGGCATTGCCACATCAGCCGATCCAGGCACGGTCATGGCACGGTCATGGCCGACGGCAGCGCGGCGGCGCGAGCGGTGGTCACCCGCGCGCGCCGACCGGCTCCCTCGGCCCCTGGGCGAGGAGCGCGGCCAGTTCCCGGCGGTTGGCGGCCTGTGTCTTCTCCAGGAGGTTGGCCACGTGCCGTTCGACCGTGCGGTGCGACAGATGGAGTTCGGCCGCGATCTCACGGTTCGTGTGGCGGCGGCCGAGCCGGGTGAGCACCTCGAACTCGCGTACTGTCACGCCGAGGTGCCACAGCCGTTCGGGCACGTCGGCGCTGCCGTGCCGGCGCTGCCGCACCGGCTCGCCCAGGTCGCGCAGCTGACTTCGGCAGTGTCGTGCGGCGGGGTGGATGCCCTGCGCCGCATAGAACAGTTCGGCCTCCTGGAGCCAGCGGATCGGCTCGCCCCAGCCATCACGGGCAGCCGTGCGGGCGACCAGCCCCAGGCCGAGGTGGCGAGCCGGCGGATAGCTCGCCGCGGCCACCAGCGCCTGCCCGAGTGCGGTCTCGGCGGCGGGCGAATCGCCTTCGCGGCCGGCCAGCACGGCGTCGGCGAGGTGGACGAAGAACGCGTTCCACGGCAGTCGGCCGGCGGGGTGGGCGAAGATCGCCGCATGGTCGCCCCGGCCCGCCGAGCCGTCCACGCAGTCCAGCAGAAGGGTGAGGCCGTACGGGCCGCACAGGTGGTGGGTGTCGGAGCGGTCGCCGCTTCCGGCGCGCCCGCCGCTCCCCGCACGGTCACCGCTTCCGGCACGCCCGCCGCTCCCCGCACGGTCGCCACTCCCCGCACGGTCACCGTTTCCGGCGTGCAGCCGGTGCAGGCGTGCCCGTGCGGCTTCGCCGGCGCCGTGCAACAACTCGCAGACCGCGTGGCCGAGCCCCTCCACGATCGGGACCTCGTCCTCGCGGTCCCCGCGCCAGTCGTCGAATCGCACCGAGGCATCGGCCAGCGCGTCCCGGTGACCCTGGTGGGCGTGGATCACTGCCTTCACGGCCAGCGCATAGCTTCCGAGGCCGAGCAGCCGCAGCCGGTCGATGTCCTCCCACGCCGTATCCACCAGCGCGGCCGCCTCGGCGAAGCTGCCGCGGAACACGGCGTCCACCGCCAGCAGGAGTTGCCTGCGGGGGGCCTCGATCACCGCTGCGACGGCGCTCGCCTCGGCGACCGCGGCCTCCAGGCGCGCCGCGTCGGTTTCCTGCATCGGGTGGTGTCCACCGAGCAGCAGCGCCGCCTCCAGCCGGGCCCGCTCCCGTGCTCCCGACGTCCCGTGCCGGAAGGCGCGCTGATAGGCCAGGACCGTCCGGTGCGGCCGCTGCCGGGCGAGTCTTCGGCTCGCGGCGCGGGCGGCCGGGGACCGGCGGGCGAGAGCGCGCGCGGCCGGGCCGGCCGGCCCGGCGCCGCGCCCCGTGGCGCCGGGCCGGAAGTCGTCGTCCGCGGGGACAGCGGTGAACTCCCGGCTCGGCACGGGGGTTTGAACGGTGTCGGGGCTCGGCGCCGGCTGCTCGACGGCTTGGTCATCGCTCATGGCGTGCCTCCACGAAGTTCGTGTACGTGCCGAAGACCACGGCGTCAGGGCTGCCGGCTGGGACACATGCGCGGGCGGTCACGTACATTGCGCACATCCCAGGCGTCACCTCGATCCGGTATCCCGCTCTCGGAGGTCCGCAGGAGCCCTGCGAGACCCGCACCGCCGCCGTCCAGGCACTGCCGCAGCCGCGTCGGCACGGGTGCGGCGTCGAATGCGGCCGGACCGGAAACCTGTCCGGCCACACCCTCGGTGCTCGGCCACGCCGAGACCGTCGTCGTGATGGATCGAGCGTCGCCTGCCGGATACCGGCTTCCTATGGGGACCGTCCCCCGCATTCCCCCGCGCCGGCCGGCCGCGGCCACCACCCGCACCGGAATATGGGGGCCGTCCCCCATAGGACGTACGGGCCGTCGGTGGCAGGATCGCGGGCGTGATCGATCCACAGACGTGGTGGGTCGGCGGCGTGGCCTTGGCCGAGCGGCTGCCGCCACCCCCGAAGTCCACCAACACCACCGGCCTGACGGAGAGTTGGCAGTCCGACCACTCTTCGCCCGCGCTGCTGCGCACGCGGCTGGCGGATATGGGGCTGGACGAGGACGGTCTGTGCGCCTTGCTCGCCGAGGAGCCCGCGGCCCTGGCCGGCCGGATCGACGAGCCCGCCTGGGTCACCACGGTCGCGCACGCGCTGGACTGCGCTCCACTCGAGCCGCCGCTGCCCGCCGACTGCTCGTGGTCGGCGGGCTTTGCCACGGTGCTCGCGCCGTTCACCGAGACGGCGGCCACGCGGCTGCTGAGTGCCGTCGATCGGTGCGGTCTTGGGGGGCTGACCGACCCGAAGGCCGTCCGAGGCTGCTTCACCGACCAGTTGAGCAGGGCGCTCGTACAGCTTGCCCGGCGGACCCTGGTGCTCGAACTCAACGTGCTCAGAGTGCGCGAGCAGTTGCGCGGCAGCACTCCGGAAGACCGGTTCCGCGACTTCGTCCGGCAGAGCTCGGCACGGCCCGGACTGCACGCCCTGGTCACCGAGTATCCGGTCCTGGCAAGGCTGTTGGCACAGTGCTGCGATCAGGCCGTGGAGGCATGGACCGAGTTGCTGCGGCGGTTCGCCGCCGACCGGACCGAACTGATCGACGGTCTCCTCGCCGGCGTCGACCCCGGTCTGCTGGTTCGGGTGCACACGGGCGCCGGCGACCGCCACCAGGGCGGCCGGGCGGTCGCCGTGCTGTCCTTCGAACACGGCGCCTGTGTGGTGTTCAAGCCCCGCCCGGTCACCGTGCACGGGCACTTCAACGACACCGTCCGCTGGCTCAACTCCCGCCTGGCCGGCTTGGATCTGCGCGATCTGGCCGTGCTCGAACGATCGGGCTACGGCTGGGTCGAGTACGCCGCGGCCGCACCGTGCACGGGCCCGGCCGAGGTGGGCCGGTTCTACTGGCGGCTCGGCGCCCTGCTGGCGCTGATCCACGCACTCGGCGCCACCGACATGCACTTCGAGAACCTGATCGCCTGTGCGGACCAGCCCGTCCTGGTGGACCTGGAGACGCTCTTCCATCCTGACCTGCACCAACCCACCAACGGCGACCCGGCGCAGGCGGTGCTGACGGCATCGGTCGCACGGACCGCTCTGCTGCCGTTCTTCCTGGTCGGCGAGCACGGCGTACTGGACGTCTCCGGCCTCGGCGGCGACCGGGACACCCCGCTGCCCGAGGAGGTGACCGGCTGGTCGGCGCCCGGGACGGACGAGATGCAACTGATCCGGACCGTGGGGGTGTTCCGCGGCTCGGCCAATCGGCCGCGGCTTCGCGACGCCGAAGCCGACCCCGCCGTGCACGTGGAGTCCCTCCTTGCCGGCTTCCGGGCAGGCTACGACGTGATCGCCGGCCACCGCACGGAACTCACCGGCCCCGACGGCCTGTTGTCCCGCTTCACGCACGACGTGACGCGGGCGGTGCTCCGTCCCACCCGCTGGTACGCGAGCCTGCTGGACGAGTCCACCCATCCCGACGTGCTGCGCGACGCACTCGACCGGGACCGGCTCTTCGACGTGCTGTGGCGCGACTCGGCAGATGACCCGGGGTTGCGTGCGCTGGCGAGCGCCGAGGTGGCCGAACTGTGGGCGGGCGACATCCCCGTGGCCGCCTGCTCCCCCGGGACGACGTTCCTGGCGGTCGGCCCGCTGAAAGTCGACGGCCTGGTCACCGAGTGCGGCCTGGCCCGGGCCGGGCGCCGGATCGCGGCGATGGGCGAGACGGACCGCTTCGACCAGGAATGGATGATCCGCGCGACGCTCGCGACCCGGCGCCGCGCCGACGCACCCCGCACCGCCGTCGCCCCGACCGGCTTGCCGGCCGCCACCGTGCCCGACGCCGAGCGGCTGCTGGCCGCCGCCTGCGGAATAGCCGACCGCATCCTGGCCAGCGCGCAGGATGACGGCCGACGAGTCAACTGGCTGGGTCTGGAACCCCTGGACGATCGGATCTGGGCGGTCCAGCCGCAGGGCGCCGGACTGCCGCACGGCTACTGCGGCACGGCGCTCTTCCTGGCCCAACTCGCCGACCTCACCGGCACCGAGCGGTACACCTCGGTCGCGCGGCGCGCGCTGGCCCCACTGCCCGGCCTGCTCACCGCACTGGGCGACCGGCCGGCCGACCTGCCCGCCATCGGCGCGGGTTTCGCGGGCCTCGGCGGGATCGCCTATGCACTCAGCCGGCTCGCCGCCCTGCTGGACGACACGGAGATCGCCCGGTGGGCGACTGCGGCGGTCGACCTGGCCGCGGCCGCGGCCGGTGCGAGCCCGCAACCCGGGGTGCTCGACGGCGACGCGGGCTGCCTGGCGGCGATGCTCGCCGTGGAGCGGGCCACGGGGTCGGCAGCAGCAC
>NZ_JACEGK010000003.1:0-56201 GCF_056859195.1 Streptomyces sp. NH27 | reverse complement strand
CCACGGGACCGGCGGTAACGATCTCGATGTTCAGGTCGAGGTCGACCACGTCGGTGGCCGGGCCGGCCGCCGTGGTCGCGATGGCCTGGATGTTCATGGCAAGTCCTCCATCGGGTAGGGATGTTGCTCATGTCGGTGGTGCTATGGTCCTGGGCCGCCGTGGTCGTCGGCTCGGCGCCGCTCTTGCGGCGTCGGGCCGGACCAGCGGCTTCGGTCCATCCCCGGCACGCGATAGCAATCGCCGCGTGCCGGGAGTCTCAAGGGCTGCCCGGGCCCGGTCGCGGGGGTCCTCCGGGCCCGGGCAGGCCGGCCCCGGCCGGCTCATCCGCCGCGGCGAACGGTTCGCTGGCGGAGGTGCCGGGAGCGCGGTGCAGTACGGCGCCCCGGGCCGTGGCCTCCAGACCGCCGCCCTCGCGGCGCAGCCAGACGGGACCGTCGGTGCGCTTGCCGGTCAACGGATCGCCGACGTGGGTGACGATGGCGACGATCTCTCCCTCGCCCTCGAAGGGGCGGTGCCCCTGCTCGTCCGGTTCCAGGTCGGCGGCATCGACCAGGACGCGAACGCCGCGGCGGATCCATTCCGGCGGATCCTGGTACGTCGGCGTCTTGATCACGGCGCACCGCCCGTGTCCGGGGCGAACCCGCCTGGCGGCATGGCCGCTTCATCGGGAGTGAGGCCGTCGTCCGCTTCCTCCGCGCAGGGGACGAGGTGGATGCGCAGTGCCGGCCATTCGTCCCCGCCGCCCGCCGGGCACAGGTGGTAGGACTTCGTGCCGGTGTCCTCCGGCACGGCCACCACGACGCCCGCGCGTCCGGCGGCCGAGTCGTTGACGAGGTCACCGCGCTGCGGAGTCCACACAGTGCTGTTGCCGACCAACGCCGGGTGGGGGGCCACCTGCTCGTCTGTGCGTTGTCCCGTCATGCAACCGACAGTAGGGGCGCGGTTACCGGTGAATATGAATCAGGGGAATACGGCCTGGTCATCGAGGTGGAAACGGTTGGACATGCTCCGCAGCTTCTCGCGTGTTGTCACCCGTTCGGCGTAGACGATCTTACGGAGGGTGGCACGGGCGATGGGGTGATTGCGCACGAGCTGAGGGGCAAGGCGCTCGGCTTTTTCAAGCTCCGTGAGCGCCTGGTCGCGGTTACCGTCCCACAGCCATGCCCGTGCCAGATCCATGTGGTGGTGGCCCTGGCGGGACTTGGGCAGCGGCTCGAGGTGGGCCGGGTCGGCGCGCCGATTGAGATCGAGTGCCTTGGTCTGGTCGCCCACTTCGAGGGCGATGCTGATCCGGTGGATCTGGACGTTGCCGCTGGAGAAGGTCAGGGAGTGGCGGTCGTAGACGGGCGGCCCGGTCACCGCGTCCATCCGGGCGCTCGCCGCTCGGGCGTGCCCGAGCCGGCTCTCGGCCTCGTCCGCGTTCCCGCCGCGTGCGCAGGAGACGGCGGCCCGCAGTTGAAGGCTGCCCCACACGCGCAGAGCCAGCGGGTCGCCGCGGTCGTAGTCACTCTGCACACTGCGCAGGGCCTTGTCGGACAGGGCAACGGAGTCGTCCCAGTCGGCCGTTGCCCACATGTCCCACACCCGCATCCAGTCGGCCACCGCGGGCATGAGCGGGTCGCCGGACAGATGTGCGGACCAGGCCGCCCGCTCACCCGCCATGGCAATGAGTTCCGGATGCCCGAGCGAGTGGGCTGCGGTGTGGGCGAACTTGCAGCACACCGCGTAGACCGCGAAGGCTTCCTCCCGCTCGTGCCCCGTCGACGCCTCGGCCAGGGCCCGCGACTCGCGGAACAGGTCGGGCAAGGCTTTGAGGATCGCGATATTCGCCGCCGCGTCCCGCAGGCGGTGCAGGCGCTTCATGTCCCGCCACAGTGCGGCGGATGGGCGCGGGGTGCCGTCGAAGACCGGCGTGAGGTCGTAGCGGCGCAATTCCCGCATGATGGACGCGGCGGCGGCCTGCCACTGGTTCTCGCCGACGGCACCGACGTAGGGCCGCTCCAGCAGGACGTTCGGGTGGCAGTGGAGCGAGGCCGCGATCTGGTTGATCAGCCCTGCCCGGTCGAGCTCGATCTTGCCTGCCTCGACCTTGGACACCCAGCCCTGAGTCCTGCCGACCGCCGCTCCAAGATCAGCCTGCGGCATCCCAAGGCCCAGCCTCTGCCGCTTGATCCTGCGGCCGATCGCCTCCTGCTCCTCGATCTCGTGCGGCATTCTCGACCCCAACCCTGTCCCTGGAACTCAGCCTCTATCGGAACGGTACCCGGGACGGTACGCAGCATGGGCGCCAACGGTCATCGTCACGCTCTGCCCGGGGTCCGAACTCCTTCTGCCCGCCCACCTGAATCGATGCTTCCCATCGCGGGCTATGCGGCCGAGTTTTCTTCCTCGACGGCCGCATACAGGTGCTCGCCGTGCGCCCAGCGTTTGAGCTCGGCCCGGCCCACGAGCGTGATTCCGTGGCGCCGGGCAAATTCCGCACCGGGCCTGGTGAACCCGTTGAGAGCAACGATCACCGCCACGTCCGCGCGGTGCTCGGGAACTGCGGTGCCGTTGAACCTCTGGACCGCCTCGGACCCGACGGACCCGCTGTACTGCTTGCACTGCAAAACGATCTTGCGGCCATCGTCGTCCCAGGCCACGACGTCCACGCCGAGGTCTCCGGAGCCGCCGACCCGGCGGGCGCGCGCGAACCCGTCGCGCGCGAGCAGATCGGCGCACGCCTGCTCGAAGCCGTCCGCGGTCATCGCGGCAAGCTGCTTCATCCTGAAGGTCAGCGCCCTGGGCGCCGAGCTGGCCGGCTCGTCGTCGTACGTCTCATCCCCGGCGTCGACAGAGTCGACGTAGACGGTGCGGTCGGAGAAGACCACGAAGCACAACAGAACCAGAGTGCCCAGGATGATGAGCGAGCCCCACCAGGGGTGCCCGATCAGCCAGCCCCACACGTCCACGCTGAACCAGCCCCTTACGTCCACGCTCACCCAGTGCCAGGCGTCCTTGGTCAGCCACTGCCAGGCGACCTTGGCGATGGCCACGGCGAGGATGAGCCAGAGGATGAACTTCAGTACCGGGTCCAGCGACCCGTCCTCGTCGAACAACGTTCCCCCTCCTGTGACCTGGCAGCCTGACGAGGCTGCCTCCCGGAGATGGGTGTATCAGCGGCCACCGACAAAAACTGATGGATCATCACGATGATCGGCCCGCAGCGACGACAAACCGGCCAGAGGGGCACCACCACCCTCGCGCGCGGCGGGATCTTCTCCGTGCGGCACTGTGACCTTGAGGTTTCTCACCTCATGCGGCACCAGCCCCCGCCACTCGCACGGTGGGGCCGACGCCGACTCGCTGCCCACCAGAGGCGGACTACCTGCGTCAACGCCCTGGGGACTGCCGCGGGGAAGGGGCACGCAGTTGGCGAGAAAAGCGGCTCTGCGGATCGTCAGACCGCGAGGCGGCAGCAGCCGGACCAGACCGGTCCCTCGGACGGCGCCTCCTGCGCCCGGCTCGACCGCGAATGACAGCCGGCCGTTCCGGTCCCGGATGTTTCGTGAACTGCCCGCGCGTCATGGGCCCGACCGCTACCGTCCAGAACGGCATCCCCGAGACGGCAGGAGCACGGCGTTGGAGAACTTCTTCGTCCCCAGCAAGATATGGAAGGGCGGAGGCCCCTTCCCGCACGTCCTGGTCCTGCTGAGTGAGTACCCGGAGTTCCGCGAGTACGCTCGCGCCCACCGCGACCTGCTCGCCGAGTACAGCGAACAGCTCGGCGTGAACCCCGAGGAGTGGCTGCACTCCACGGTCCAGGGCATCCATCACGCGATCGACGACGGCCAACTGGAAAAGTTGCGGGGCACCCTGCGCGAAGAGGTGGCCAGCATGGAACCGTTCCAGGTTCAGCTCGGACCGGTCTGGCCCGGCATCACCGCGGTCACGGTCGCGGTCTACCCGGAGGACGGGATGGCTGAGCTCAACGGCCGTGTCCGTACGGCGATGGAGAAGGTCCCCGGCATCACTTTGAGGGCCCCTGAGCTGCGGTTTTGGGCACATTCGTCGCTAGCGTACGCGCGTGAAGACTTCCCTGACCGAAAGCTCAACCGGGCGCTGCGCGCGCTGCGGCCCCCACGGGTGGATATCACCATCGACCGCGTCCACCTCGTCAACCAGTACCAACGCCCCGACCTCGGCTATTACACGTGGGACGTGCTCGAAGAAGTCCAACTCGGCTAGATCTCGGGGGTCTTGTCGACATCCGGGCGGGCTCGGGTCGCGGATCGAGCGGCAACCGCGGCGGCGTACGTCATCCAGTCCCCGCCGCTCGCGCGCTGCCAGGCGACAGCCACCCCCACGTGCACGCCGAGCATCTTTGCCAACTGCCCCGCGGGAAGCTCCTGGGCGAGCGCGAATAGTGCCGTGCTGCGGCCTTGGCGCGACTTGACGCCCGCCCGGTGAAGCCGTCGCAGCAGTTGCGACTCGTGGATCGGTCGGCCTACCGAGCGGCCCGGGAAGAGCCAGTCGCCCTCGTGTCGGATCAGGGTGTCGGTGCCCCGTGAGGCGACCAGGTCGAGTATGAAGCGGTCCAGGGGCGCCGGTAGCTGGATGGGTTGGTCGCCCAGGTGGAGCAGGACGTGGTCGTCTTCCTGTGTGACGCGGTCGGTGGTCAGGCGGTGGATGCTGCTGGCGGTCTGCGCGTACAGCATTACGAGGAGACCGGCGACGCGGTCCGCCGTGGCGACGGACTCGTCGTTCAGCAGCTGGCGGGCGACGGCCCACCGCTCGTCCTGGTCGTGCGGGCCGGCGGGGCCCGTCCAGCGGATCGCCGGGGCCTTGATGCCCGCTGGCGCGTACCTGCGGCGCACCGCCCACCGGACGAAAGCAGAGCACTTCTTCGGGTGCAAGGGCTTGGTACCGAGGTAGCTCTCGATGTCCGCCTGCGTGCAGACGCTCAGCGACTTGCCCCGGCCTTCCAGCCAGCGCAGCAGGCCGTCGGCCCCGACCAGGTGCCCTCGGACATTCAAGATCTGCTGCTCGCTGGCGGGCTTGTCCTTGAGCCGCCCGCGCAGCCGCCGCATCAGATGCCACAGGATGAACCCGCGCAGCGCCCGCGGGTGCTCGCCCGGAGCGTATCCGTCGAGTGTCTCTTTCACCTCACGCTCGAGACGTGCCAAGCCTTCGTCGCGGAACTCCAGGGCGCCGACTGAGACCAGCATGGAGCGGAAGTGATCGAGCGTTTTGCTCGGCGGCATGGCGTCGAGCGCAGCGTGACTGATCTGGGGGTGCTCGCGCACCACCGCGGTGATGGTGGACTGCACGTTCGCCTTCCGCAACCAGGTGATCGCGTAGATCGGACGGTCGACCTGGACCAGGCGCTCACGAAGCCGGTCGAGCTCGGGCGCGATGGTGCCGTCATCGGCCGCGAAGACTTTGCGCAGACGGGCGTCGAGACTGCACCGGGTACAGGGCGCGGTCGTCAGCTGCCACGTCGTGTTGCAGATGCGGTATCGCTTCCAGAAGCCCGGGTCGGGGTTGACGCAGCGGGCGCACAGCGGCGCCTTGAGCGTCCCGCCGCGGACGAGACCGCCGTCACCGCACCCGGAGCAGACGATCCAGTGCCCCTTGCACAGGTCGCAGAGCGGCTTTCCGGTGGCGCGGGAGATGGTGCCCCGGCCGGTGCGTCCGCAGATGCCGCACACCCGCTCGGTCCGCGGGCGGCACTGCAAACAGACCGGGCCGGCCGCGGTCCGTCCGTACACACGGCGCCGATTGCCGCATCCGGCGCAGACCTCCAGGTTCCTCGGGTCACTGGCCCAGCAGGGCTGGCAGAAGGGGTCGCCGTTCTCATCGCGATGGCAGATCGGCTTCTGCTTGCCGCAGCGAGAGCAGAGCGCGGCCCTCGCCTGCGCGGCGCAGGAGTCGCATACCCGCACCGCTCCAAGCGGCGACTCCAGCGGCTTGGCGCGACCGCAGCCAGGACACGGCGGTGCGACCACCGACGTGGCACCGGCCGCGCGTAGCTCCTCGATGAACCGCAGGACGCCCGGAATCGGGGCCGAGGCACCTTCACCGGTGAGGAGCTCGGGACGTTCGAGAACAAGGGCAGCGATCTGGCGACGGCCGACGGGACGCTGGTGCGCATGCTCCAGGGCCCCGACTACCGCCGCAGCGGTCACCTCCGGGGCAATCCCGATCACCTCTTCGGCCAGCAGCGTCGTCACGTCGTCGACGACGAAGCACGCCCGGCAGAAGGGACGGCCGTCCCGGTCCCGCGCGTGCACACCCCTCTCCTGCCGGCACTTCGTGCAGGCCGCGAGACTCGGAGGGGACACGCAACGCGAACACCCCCACGTGCGCCTCGCGAAGGCCAGGGTGCGAGGCTCTCGCCCGCACACGCCACAGACTGGGGCGGCGAGTTGTTCCGCGCCGGCTTCCTTCAGGGCGAGCAGCAGCTTGCCGACCATGATGGCCGCAGGCGACCTCCCGGTGCGCAGCACGTCGGGGGTCTCGGCCAGTTCGGCTACAAGCCGGCGCTGTCGAGCGCGTTGCCGGACGACGTCGGCCGTCACCGCGCGGACGACTTCACGGCCGAGTGAGGTCTCCACCTGGCACAGCACATCCACGAGCGCGTCCAACGGCTCCGGCTCCGCTTCCGCGCCCCGATCGTGCGCGGCGGCTGTCGTCACTGATCACTCCTGATGATCCTGGCCCGCTTGGGCCGCAGCTTCCCCAGATCCGTCGACGACGCCTCGGCCGAACTTCCGCCCGCCGCCGCCTTCTTCGGACGGGCTCCGGCTCCCGCCGCCCTGACGGGCTCGATGAGGTCATCCATGCGGCAGTCCAAGATGTCCAGCAGGGCCATGAGGATCTTGAGGCTGAGGCGCTCCGGGCGTTCCACGACCAGGCGGTAGATCTGACTTGAGGAGAGCTGGATCCCGCGCTGCTCCAAGGGCTCCGTGAGGTCGGTCGTGGAGAACATCCCGCGGTCGGCCATGACCTTGCGCAGGTGCCACTGGTAGTCGAGCTTGGCGGTCATCGCGGTATCCCTCTTCTCGTCACACCCCGGCAAAGGCCGGAGCCAGGGCATTCTGCAGAGAAGTGTTCATGAAGTCGTTACTGACGTGCGTGTAGATGGCCAGGGAGCTGTCACACTCGTGGCCGACCTGCTGCTGAATGAACATCCGGTCCACCCCGTCCTCAGTCTGGTGTGTGACGTGGCTGTGCCTCAGCGAGTGCGGGGTCAGCGCTCTCGGCAGCCCCAGGGCATCGCGGTACTCCTCGAACCGGTCGTTGATCGAGTCCGGTCTGAGCCGGCCGCCGCGCTCGGTGACCCACAGTGCGGGGTGCTCCGGGAAGCCGAAGCGAGGTCGTACGTTCACGACGTAGTCCTCGACCGACTCGACGGCCCAGTCCATGACGGACAACACGTTCCGCCGGCGCGGGGGCTGCCCCTTCTTCGCCTTGCCGTAGCGGACGTTGAGCGTCCCGTACCGGCCGAACTGCGGCGCCTTCGGGTTCCTGCCGAAGACCACCAGGTCCAGCTTCGACGTCTCGGTCCGGCGAAGCCCCCACCCGTAGATGACCTTGAACAAGGTGGCGTCCCGGTAGGCGGCCAGCGAGCCCTTGCGCCCGCTGCGCTGCGCCCGTTCGACCTGGTCGTCCGCGAAGTCGAGGAACATCTGAAGTTCCTCGCGCGTGAACGGGCGGGCCTCGGGATCGCCTTCGTAGCTCTGAAGGTGCGGGATGGTGTTCCACTCGTGGGCGATCGCCACGGGGTACGTCCCGAACTGCTCCTCGCAGGCCAGCGCCCAGTCGTAGCGGGGATCGATGAGGTACTCGGAGAACAGCCGCACCGTGCCCTGGTAGCCGCGCACCGTCGATGGCGCGAGGCCCTTCTCCGAAGTCAGGTTGGCCGACCACTCGTCCATGTGGGCCGGTGTCCAGAGCCACGGGTATTCGTTCCTGTACGTCTGGAAGGCGCGGACCAATTTCTCGCGCGGCTCATACGTGCCCTTCTTGAGGTTGCGGGCCTGCTGCTGCGACCTCCAGCCGTTCAGCATCGCTTCCCACACCGTGTCCTCGGGCCGAAAGCGCAGCAGCCCGGAGACGAGCTCCAGATTGGCCGATCCGGCCAACTCCGTACCCGGTCGTCGCATCATGGCGCGATCCCTTCTGACGCGTAAATCATGCATCAGGAGGGATTGCTTTGCCAAACGTGCAGGTCGGGACGGGTAGTTGGGGTCGAGTATGAGTAGGATCGTAGGGATCGCCTATCAGGCGACCAGTGCGAACGCTCCCATCTGATGCAATTCCCGAGGCTTGCCGTACGCCAGGATCGCGTGCGGCCAGAACCGGGGGTCGGCCGGCCGCATCGGGATGCCGGCCTTGTCGCCCGCGGCGCGGATGCGCCGGTTGAGGTCGGCCATGCGGTCCTCGGGGTACATCGAGACGTGGACGGAGGAGCGCCCGACGTAGCTGGGTCCGAGCTGGACGGTGAAGGGCACGGCGTCCGCCAGCACCTCCCGGGCGGCCGCGGCGAGTTCCTCAACCTGGGCCTCGGTGGCCGGCTGGTGGAAACCCTGGACCGTGCTGTGCAGCCATTCCAGGGGGACGATCCCGAGGCGTTCGCGGTACCGGTCAAGGACGCCCTGGTGCGCGGCGGCGAACGCTCGGGCCTCGGGGTACTGCTCCAGCAAGATCAGTATGTGGGGGAAGGGTGCGCTGCCTGCCCAGATCCGCTCGCTGTGGAACCAACTCCGCATTGCGCCCCCTGCCTTGATGGAATACGCCGTGTAGCCGATCGCGTACGGCCGAGACTACTGTCGTCCCGTCAACTCGATGGGTGCTTTCGCACGATGGCAGGTCCGCGCAGGTGCCGGCCGGCACCGCGGGGGAGGGGTTCGTATGGCCGCGGTCATGGATCAGGTACGTCAGTGGCAGCACGAAGCCGGGCCTGGGCCCGCGACGTGGCAGGCGGCATGGGAGCGGGTGATCTCCTTGGTAGAACCGCTGTGGCGCGATTGGACCGGTGTCGGTTCCGGCGAGGAATACGGCGAGGCCGCCAGCGCACTGGCCGTGGCGATCTACATCACCGCCTCCGAGCAGGGCATCCCGGTCGGGGAGGTCACGCGCGCCGACGTCGAGCTGCTCGTCGACCGTCCTCCTGCTCAGAGCGAGTGGTCCGTGCGGTACCCCAAGGACCTGCCTGAGCGGTGGGGTGCCCGGCTGGCCGGGCTCGGCCATGACCTGGAGGCGCAGGACGACCCGGTCGCGGTCCAGTGGCGGCGGCTGTGCAAGGACTATCCCGAGCCTCCGATGTCGTTCATCGACGCCGGCGATGCCTCCGGGCACCGGGTCGGCCACGCCGTCATCCTCGGCATCCTCCAGATCCTCGCGCCGGCCTATGAGGACCGGCTCCGGTTCTGACCCCGGCCGAGGTGCCCGCGAGCAGTCACCCGCGGCTGGGGCGAAAGTCGCCGCCGGCCGGCGGATAGGTGGGGACGACGGCCCGGATGATCACGCCCAGGGTCGCCCAGTCGCATAGGGGGCTGGCCACGGACGAGAGCAGATCGGCGACCCGGTGGAACTCCGGGACTTCTGACCTGTCGGTGGCGCCGGCAGCGCAGTGGAGCGCCTTGAGGTCATCGAACTCGACCTGCGAGAGCTCTACGGCGACGGCGCTGTGCAGGGAGGCCACAGGCGCGGATTCTGCACGGTGGCCCAGTAGCAGCATCCGGTCCGTCCCCACCGCTATTCCGAGGCCGGCGGCAACCGCGGCGAGATCCTGCTGCCCTGCGTCCTGGTGCTCGACGGAGGTCTGAGGGACACGGTCGACGCCGGGTAGGTACTGGGGGAACCTCGTCGGGTGGGTGGACAGGTAGGCGGCGGGGGATTTCCGGTCGCGCAGCAGCAGCACCTCGCTGTCCGTCCACTGCGGCTGGCGGGCCCACACCACCAGGCTGACCCGACCGGTGCGGCCGTGCGGCCGGTGACCCTTTCGGTGGTGACGCGCTGATCGGGGTGCCGGATACGGGCCCGCAGCGACCACCAGTCAGCGTTTTGGGGATATTCCGGGTGCTGGGTGGTCCAGTCGACGGTGGCGCCGTCCACGACACTCCTGGCGTGGAAGAGGGCGTTGCTCCAGCGCTCGAAGCCGGAATTCTGGAACACGCTCAGGGGCACCTGCCGCATGCCGCCGGTGCGTTCGTGGGTGGGCGGGATGCGGCCCAGCGCCGTGGAGGAGGCCGCCCGCGCGGAGGGCACCAGCGGCACTGCGTGCCGCGCGGACCAGTCCAGCATGTGGGCGTCGGGGTTGACGGCGTGCAGGATGAGCCGTTCGGCGCCGGGGGGCGAAGCGTTGTCGGGCAGCCCGAACTTCGGGGGCAGGGCGGTGCCCGAGGGGCAGTCGGCGATGATCTCGTCGGCCCACCTGTACGCGTCGCGCAGCCACCCGGACTGCGGGTCGGCAGGCCGCCCGTCGGCGTGCTGCGTCACGAGGACGACGAGCCGCCCGACGACCTGCGTCCACCCCTCCTGCAGAGCGGACAGGACCTGTTGGTGCCATTCCGGGTCCGCGCTCGCACCGGCAACCAGCACGCAGGCGACCCACGAGGTGGGCACCCGCTGGCCCGCGTAGGCGACGACGAAGCGCGGGTCCCACTCCGGCAGCACCTCCACGTCACCGGACGCGACATCGACCACATCCCCCTTGCGGTCCTCGAACCGGACCGAGAACGACACGGGCGGTTCGGCGCAGGCGTGCCGCTCCTCGTCGACGCTCCAGACCACCGAGCACACCCAGCCGCTGCGGCCCTGGTGCACCCCGCTGGTCACCGCGACCGGCGCGCCAAGCCCCGGAGTGCCGCTGGCCGGCAGGAGAACCTGGCGGTCGACGACCTTCGCCAGGTTCTCGACGGCGTGCTCGAACGCCGTCTTGCCTGAGGCGACGTAACCGCGGTTCACGCCGGCCCGGTCGTAGGCGTCGAGTTCTTCGGACGTCAGCGTGTCCGCGTACAGCGTCCCGTGCGGCGCCTGGAGCGCCGCCCACAGCCGCCACAGCCGGCCCTCCAGGGGAGCGGGACCGGTGAACTCCCCGTGCTCATCGCCGGTGACCGACAGCGCGTACACCCGCTCGATCCGGCCGCCTTCGACGGTCGCGGGGCCGAATCCGTCCGGCCCCGGTAGCAGGGCCGCCAGCCGGCCGTGGAGGCGTTGAGGGTCCAGCAGCTGGTAGCAGACCTCCCACCAGGAGATCTTGTCCACCGCCTCACCGTAGTCGGCCGCGATGAGCGCGTAGATCAGCGCGAGTACGTCCTGATGATCGCTCGCCGACGGCAACTGCCTTGCCTTCTTCAAGGCTTGGCCCCAGTGCTGCGCGATGGCGTTCTCCCCCATCCCCGGATCGTATCCCCCCACGGAAGCCGGCTGAAGAAGGCCGAGGACCCGGCGGGCGGGATCAGCCGGCCGCCCCCGAGGGTTGCCCGCGGCCGCCGCGGGTACGATCGACTCCGCGGTAGACACGACTGTCGCTCACCGGGAGAGGCCCCGCACGCCCACGCCAGAGTCCTCGTTGCTGTTGTCCCGGCCAGGCTGTCCTTCGACGCATCGTGAGTTGAGCAAGCGCATTGTCGTGTCCGCATCCACAGTGGGCGCGTGCTCGTGGGGCACGCCGCCGCCATGGGATCAGCGTTGACCGACGAGAAGAACAACGAGAAGAAGCGAGTGCCCCGCAAGCGCAGGCGGGAGATCAACGAGTTGCGCGACACCACCGGGTCCTCCTACCACGCCGCGCTGCGGGCGAACGACGCCGCACGCGCCGCCGGAGGAGGGTCCGGGGAGCAGATGTCGCTCGGAACCATCCCGCGGTGGCTGGCCGGCGAGGGCGGCCCTCCGCGATGGGAGGAAGCCTGCGACCGGGCCTCGGCGGAGACGCGGTCCACCGCCGTCCAGTGGACCAGGTGGGAGTATCCGGAGCAATGGTCGGAGGGCTCGGCAGGACTGGCGCTGGTGTACTACCTCCTGGCAGTCTCGGGGTCCGTCGCAGTGAGCGAGGTGACGCTCGACGACATACGCGAAATGACCGCCCCGGCGAAATGGGATCCGGAATCGGTCGTCAAATCGCTCGACCGCCTGATCGCCGAAGCCGGACACCAGCTCTCCGATCCAGATGACCCGGTTTCCCGTTGCTGGGCGCATTTGCGGACGGACCTGACGCCCCAGGAACCGGTCGACGAGCTGTACGAGAACCTGTTCCGGCGAGGCCGGGACCGGGTGAATTCGCTCCGCCTCCTGCTCGTGCGGATGGAGAAGCTGGCCGCATGACCGACGCCCTGCACGCGGATGGCAGCGCGCCCGGCAACGCCGACGCCTTGCGCATCGTCTCCTTCAACACCCTGTTCGGCGGCTACGATAACAAGGGACTCGGCGCCCCGAAGCACTGGTCCCAGCAGATGGAATTCCTGCGCTCACTCAAGCCGGACATTCTTTGTCTGCAGGAGTGCAATTTCTGGGAACTCCTCGGCTACGAACGCTTTTACCGAGCCATCCAAGACACAGGGATGGCCAAGGGTGTATTCGCGTTCGCGAACAAGACAACGAAGGGCCACCGCTTCCACTCGGTGATGCTCTTCAGCGACCGGGTCGGCATCGAAGCTGCCGACGCGGACCGCAACGGCTTCCACCACGTGATGGGCTGGGCCACGCTCCGGCTCCCGGGCGTGAAGAAGCGGCTGGAGATGCGCAACCTGCAACTCAGCCCGTTCGACCCGCGGCTGCGCACCAGAGAAGTCGGACCGCTGGAGGTGCTGGCCGACCCGGACGTCCTCGCGGTGGCCGTGGGGGATGCCAACACCCTCGGGCAGAACTTCCCTGAGCCGCCCTGGCGGCAGTTGCCGCAGCATATGCGCAACGGGCACCTGCGCCTTCCCCGCGAGCGCCCGGAGCGCCCCGAGGAGTGGGTAGCGGACCGCGACGCGCTGGAGCTCCTGGACGTCGCCGGGTTCGTGGACCTCGCCGTCCTGGCTGGCCGGGCGGACGTGCCCACCGGCGGCTTCGCCGAAGGCGACGTCGAGCGTCGGCAGGACGTCATGCTCGGCACTCCCGGCGTCGCGCACGCGATGTCCGGCTACACCGTGCACATGGAGCCCATCGAGCTCGGCATGACCGACCACGCCGCCGTCAGCGGGTGGCTCGACCTGTCCGCCCTGCGCTGAGCCGACCACCTCCGACGCCCGGCCCCGCTGCCTTTAGCTCCATCGCGGCGCCGGGCACGGAGCGGTCCACCCAGTCCTGGTCAATCCGCAGGAACCGCCTCCGGCAGGAGGCCGCCAACGCTAAGGTTTCGGCCCATGCGCGCCTTCAACTTCAAGGCGGGAACGGCGTCATGGGACTCCGGGACCCTCCTGCACTGGTACGCCGAGGTCGACTGGAACGACCCGCGCCACGCCGCTCTGGCGAACCTGGTTGCGAACTCGAACCAGACCCTGCTGGACGCGGGATTCCCGATTTCGCCGGTCGAGCCGGCCTGGCTCCACATCACGGTCGTTATCAATAGGTGCCGCGAAGAATCCCAGGTGAGACGGCTCACATCGTCTCTGGCATGTTAGGGACAGAGATTAGGGACAGAGATGTCGAGTGGTGAGGCGCCGGGAGCTGACAGGCCAGAGGCCGTCGGTTCGGCGCGGATAACGGCGGACGTGTCCGAGGAGGAGAAGCCGGTGACACCGCCCGTGCCCGAGTACCTCTCGCCTCTGCGGTGGCGGTGGATTCTGTTCGTCACGCGGCGCCAAGATGTGCGGTTCCTCTACTGGGCGCCCCGGCATCCGGCCGGGCACCGCCGCATCCGGATGTTCGACCAAGACGGATACGACATCGGAACACTGGTCTGGAAGGTCTGCGACGCCTGCCGCATCGGGAGCATCAATAAGATCTCCATCACCATCGAGCACCAGCGCCAGGGCCTCGGCCGCCGCCTCATCCGCCGAGCACTCGCCGACGGCCCCGGCTACACCTGGCAGACCACTGGCCAGTCCCCGGAGGCGAAGCACTTCTTCCCTGTGCTGGAGAAGGAGATGGGCACCGCGTTCCTCCAGTACGGCGGGGTGTGCGAGCATCTCGCTTCGCCGCCCGGCTACCTGCCGCCTCCGACGGACCGCCGTCCCCGGCCGGTACTTGAGCGCGGCATCTGACACCACCGCTTTGTGGCTGCGCTCCGATGTCCGCGGTGGGGGCGACGGGGGTAGTGCCGCTGTCCGTCGGTGTGCAGGGCCTGGCGGACCTGGCCCGGCTTGGCAGTGAATCGCCGCCGCCCGCGCGGTGTTCGTCAGGCGGCGACTGCGCCGGTGCGCACCGCGAACGCCCGCAGGCCGGGCAGGCTTCCCGGGGTGTAGAGGAGATCAGCGGTGAGCGTGCGGATTGCGGGGCGTTGGACCTCTTCGGGCGCGGCGTGCTCGATGGCTCGCAGCGCGCTGAAGGTGCGGCGTCCGTCACCGAGTTGGTGCCACATGCGGGCCGTGTCGGTGAGGTAGCGTGCGACCCTTTCGGTGTTGGCCAACTGTGTGGGGTCGACACGGCGGACGTACGGAACGGCGTCGTCGGGGGTGCCGAGGACTGTGAGGCTGCTGATCCGGTACATCGAGACCTCGGCGGGACTCGCCGAGATCGTGAAGAGACCTGCGGGCTTTGCGCTCTGATCGACGGGGATGCGGCCGGCTGTTTCCTCCGCCTCCTGGAGCAGGTCGAGCGCGGTATTGCGGCGGCCCCCGGACGCGGCCGTGTAGGCGGCGGTCATGAGCAGGCATACGCGGGCGGCAAGGGTGTCAGCCTGTGGGCCGCCCTTCTCCGCGACCAGCGAGGTCGCGGTACGGGCCAGGAAGTCCACGGCGGCCGAGTTGCGGCCAGCACGGCGCATGGTGATGGCCAGCACCCGGGCGGCGTCGCTGATGGGCCGTGGATCGCCGCTGGCCCGTGCGGCGATGAGTGCACGGTCCGCGGTGGCCCACGCAGCCTCGGAGTGCTGCTTGACGGCGAGTTCGGTGGCCAGGACGTAGGCGCGGGCAACGGCGGCCTGGGCCCGCTCGCGCGTGCGGCCGGTGGCGGCGTCCCGGGTCGCCTCCGCCGTGGCGATCAGCGCGGGAAGGGCACTGCCGAGGGCGGCGTAGCGGGCGCCCGAGAACAGCCCGCGGGCTGTCGCGAGCCCGTCGGCGAGATCGTTCAGGCTCGTCGGTCTTCCGGTCACCGGCTCGAACAGGGCCCGTTCCATGGCGGCGGCCGGGTTGTGGGCGGCCGGTTCTGCCGCAGCAGCATCGGAGCCGGTCCCGGCGATCAGACTGGCGCCGAGTCCCAGCGCTCCAGTCATCAGTTCCCGACGTCGCACATCGTCCTCCAGCTCGGCTTTGGTCACCTTAGCGGCCGTCAGCTGCGGGACGGGCGCTTTGCGGCGAGCCGGGTGATCAGCGCTGCCTGTCTCGTCGGCAAGGCCCAGCAGGGAGAGCGGGATGGCGAGGCCCTCGGCGATCCGCGTCAGGACATCGACGCTCTGGACCTGGCGTATGCCCCGCTCGATCGCGCTGACGTCGGACTGGGCGAGCCCGGCGAGGGAGCCCACGGTGGTCTGACTGGCGCCCGTGTACTGCCGGAAGTGTTTGATCACGGCGGCAAGATCGCGTGCTTCGAGGGCGCGTCGTGCCTTCTCGTGGTCCCACAGATCAACGGGAACGACTAACGGGGAATGGCTGCGCACGGTGATCTCCCCCTCCGGGGCAGCGGCGTGACCTTGCCTCAGAGTAGAGGCACCGTGACCCCCTGTCAGGGCTTTGGTCGGGACGCCAGAGGGCCGTCCTATAGGGCCGTCGAATGGGTTTCCCCCTCGTTTCTTCCCAGGCTGTGAGTGCACAGAGAACCTCCCGCGCAGCGGCCGGTAGCGGTCCGGTTCCCGCACCTCTGCGCTGGGCTCATCCCCTGGTCGAAGGAGTGTTCCGATATGCCGCAGCCGCCTTCTCCGCCCCCGCCCCCGCCCCCGCCGGGTCCGATCCCGACTCCGCCTCCGCCGGGTGGCGGTTCGTAAGTGCCCGGCACCAGGCCGTGCGTCCCGTCTCCGGCGGGGCGCATGGCCGCTGTCTCTCAGGCGCTGGCATCGACAAGGAGAACCTCGTGCAGGGAATCATCGCGCTCAACCCCGACGAGCTGGGGCAGGACCCCGCTGTCGGCATGGATTTGGCCCTCGCGCTGGGCGTGGGCCACCTGGAGATCCGTACGGCCTACGGCTCGAATGCCTTGATACTGGACGACGCGCAGCTTCGCGAGGTCCGGCGGCTGGCCGACGAACGGGGTCTGCGCGTGGCGGCGCTGGCGTCCCCGCTGTGGAAGTGGTGCCGCCCCGAGGCCGTTCCCGGCAAGGTCGACAGCTTCGGTTTCCCCACGCAGGTGCCGGCCGAGGACCGGGAACGCTGGGTGGACCGCGCGCTCGCCGTCGCCGACATCCTGGGCACCGACCGGGTCCGCGTCTTCTCCCACTTGTCCGTGGTCGAGCAGACGGAGACGTTCCTGGGCGACCCTCTGCTGACGTACGCCCTCAAGGCCGCGGAGCGGGCCGGGGTGCGGCTGCTGCTGGAGAACGAGCCGGTGTGCACGGTCGCCGAGCCGACACCGCTCCTGGACGTGCTCCGCGAGCACGGCGGCCTGGGGCTGTGGCTCGACATGGGGAACCTGTACGAGGTCGGCTAGGGCACGGCGGAAGCCGTCGAGGCTCTCGCCCCGTACGTCGAGTACGTCCACATCAAGGACTACGTGCCGCGCGGCGACGGCATGAAGCAGTTCGTGGCGGCGGGTGCCGGCGATGTGCCGTATGCGGACCTGCTTCCCGTCCTGCACCGGGTGCGGCCGGTGCTGCCGTACGCGCTGGAGACGCACGTGCGCGAGAGTCCGGGCGATGCGCTGACGCGTGGCGCGGCGTTTCTGCGCGGTGCTGTCCCGGGGGGCCTGGCGTGAGGCGGGTCTTGCTCATCGGCTCGGGGGAGGTCGGAGCCAAGCACGCTGAGGCCGTGACCGGCACCGACGGAATGGGCCTGGTGGGTGTCGCCGACCCTTCGCCGGTCGTTGCCCCGCCTGCTGGGGTGCCGCTGCTCGCCCGGTGGGAGACGGGGCTGGAGACCCTCGCGCCGGACGTCGTCGTGGTGGCGACGCCGCCCGGCACTGCCCTGGTGGCCGCCCGCGCCGCCGCGCGGGGTGGCGCGGCCGTCCTGGTGGAGAAGCCCGTCACGCTCGATCCCGCCGAGCTGACTCCGGCACCGGAGGACCGGCGCATCTTCGTCGCCTTCCAGCCGCATTTCGCCCCCGGACTCGCCGGGCTGCTCGCCCAGGCACCGACGGTCCGCCGCGCCGCGGTGACGCTGGTGTGCCGCCGGGACCGCGCCTACTACCGGAGTTGGCGCACCCGGTACGCCACCGCCGGGGGCGTCCTGCACCAGCAGGCTATTCACGGCCTGGCCCTCGCCCTGCGCCTCTTGCCGCCCGGCCCCATCGCCTCCTGTACCGCTGAGGTGCACCGGATGCGGCGGTGGGCGGAATCGGAGGACCGCATCACCGCGACGGTGGCGTTCGCGGACGGCGCGCTCCTGACGGTGGACGCCCGGGTCGACAGCGTCGACCAACCGCGGCGCCACGAGGTCACGTTGCACCTGGACGACGGACAGCACGTGCATGTGCGCGGCCGGAACCTCGAAGCCGGCCTCGGCGATCCGCTGTCCGCGCCCTGCGACCTGGAGCTGCGCCAGGCCATGTACCGGGCCCTGCCCGCCGGTGACGCCGGTCCGCGCCACCCGTCCTTGTTCCCGCTTCCCCAGCTCTGCCGCACCCTGGAGGTCATCGACCATGCCTACCGCACGGCACGCAACGTTTCTGAGGCCGGTACTGCCGCATGACCTCGGTGTCGAGGTCGTCGAGCGCAAGGGCGTCGGGCACCCGGACACCCTCTCCGACTCCATCGCCGAGCTGGCCTCGATCCGCTACAGCGAATACTGTCTGCGCGAGTTCGGCGCCGGCCTGCACCACAACCTCGACAAGGTCGCCGTCCTCGGGGGCCGCGCCCGCTTCGGGGACACCGACGGCACGTACGACCGGCCCGTGCGCGTGATCTTCGGCGGCCGGATCTCGACATCCTTCGCCGGCCGCGCGATCCCCGTGCGGGAGATCCTCGAAGCCGCTGCCGCCGAGCAACTGCGCACCGCCCTGCCGGGGTTCGAGCACATCACGTGGCAGGCCCAGCACGAGACGACCGACTCCTCCAAGTTCGAGCGCTGGTTCGCCCCCCGCGGTCTGGAGGACTTGCCGGAGCGCCCCACCGCATTTTCGAACGACACCGCGTTCCTCGTCGGCACCGCGCCGCGCACCACGGCCGAGACCGTCGCGCTGCTCACCGAAGCCTGGTTCCGCCGCCAGCCGTGGGCGGGCAGCGACATCAAGGCCCTGGTCATCCGCGACGAGCACGCGCTGAACGTCACCGTGTGTGTCCCGGCCGTGGCCGGACACCTGGCCAGCAGCGCGGAGTTCGAGGACGCCGTCAGCGCCGCCGCTCAGGAACTCACCACCCAGCTCCTGGGACGCCTGCCCGGCCCGGTCACGGTCGTGTGCAATACGCGCAACAGCCGCACGGGCCCCCTGTCAGGCCAGTACTTCACCGTCTCCGGATCGGCGATCGACTACGGAGAAGACGGTCTGGTCGGCCGGGGCAACGCCCGTTCCGGGCTGATCACCCCCGGCCAGCAGGCCGGCAACGAAGCGCTGTTCGGGAAGAATCCCGCCTACCACGTGGGCAAGGTCGGCGGGTGGCTCGTCGACGAGGCGAGCCGCACGCTCGCCGAGAAGACCGGTGGGCCGTGCCGCATCGCGGTGATGTGGCGCAACGGGAGCGCCTATCCGGAGCCCGCCTCGCTCGACATCGCCGCCACACACCCCGACCCGGCGAACGCCGAGCTGGTGCGCGAGGTGCTGCGCCGTACGGACTGGGTGCCCGATCTCGTGGACAACCAGCGCTACCTGCCCCGCGTTCTGCCGGTGCCCGAGCTGCTGGCCGAACTCGACCCGCCCACGCTGTCGTGAACCCGGCCGCCGTGGCGACCGGCCACCTCACTGCTGCCCTGGAGCTTCCTCCGGGGCTGGACACGGGTCCGGCCACCGCGGCGGCCAACCGGCTGCCCGGCGGCTGGCACCTGTCCGCCACGGGCCCCGAGGGCCGGGACTGCCCGGTCGTGACGGTGGCCTACGCTGACGCGGAGCCCACCGTCACCGTGGACGGGCGGACGGTTCGCATGGGCCTTCCCCGCGGTGCCGCCTGGTCTTCGACGCTCGCCTACACGACGTACACCGCGCTGGAGCGGGCCCGCCAGGAGCGGCAGATGCTCACAGTCCACGCCAACGCCGCCGTCACGCCGAGCGGACGCGGCGTCCTGCTGTTGGGCAACAAGGGCGCGGGCAAGACCAGCGTGACCCTTGCCCTCGGCGAATGCGGCTGGACCCACGCAGGCGACGATCTCACCGTCCTTGCCGAGCACGACGCGGAGCTGCTGATCCTTCCGGGCAAGGCGACGGCCGCCGTCCGCCCGCAGGACCCGGAGCTGTGGCAGGCCCCGAAGCCCGTCATCGACCTCGCCCCGTTCCTCCGCGTCCCCGTCCCCTTGGCCGGGGTCATCCGCCTCACCGTCCACCCGGCGGTTCCCCGCCCGGTGCTGGTGCCGGCCACACCGTTCTCCGCGAACGAGCAGCTCCGTCTCCACGAGGGTCTCGCCCGGTACATCAGCGGACTCCCCACCCCGCTGACCGGCCCCACCGGTGCGCCGTACGGACCGGTATGGCCGTTGGACACCCTTCCGCTCGCCCGCTGGCGGACCCACCTGATCACACGGCTCGAACAGTACCCGTACAGCTACCTGTACGCGCCCGACCCGCAGACCGCCGCCGACCTCATCACCGGGGAGTACCTGTGACGCCGGAGCCCGCCGCCGCGATCCTGCCCAGCCGCGACGAACCCGCCACCATTGCAGCCGTCACCGCGGCCGTCGACACCGCGCTGAACGACCCGCGCGCGGTCATCATCCACGCGGACTCCTCCGACCGCCCCACGACCAGCGACCACTTCGCCGCCACTCCCACCCGCGCCCGCAAGATCAGCCTCACCGGCCTTTCCCGGGGCAAGGGCGCGCAGATCCTTCAGGCGCTCGCACACCTGCCGGACACGGGCGGCCCCGTCCTGATCGCTGACACGGACACCCGCAACCCCGACCCCGACGTGTACCGCGAACTCCTCGTACACGGACAACACGGGTTCGCCATCGCCGACTACCCGCGCTACTGGGACGAGGGCAACCTGACCTCACACCTGGCTCGCCCGCTGATCGCAGCCACCACCGGCCACGACGTCCCCCAGCCGCTCGCCGGCGACCTCGCACTCTCCGTCCGGGCCATTCGCGCCGTACGGGCCGCCGTCAACACGGTGGACGCCCAACTCCGTCCGGCTGTCAACGGATACGGCATTGACGCGTTCCTCCTGCTGACGGCCGCCCCCGCCGGCCGCCTCAGCTCCGTCACCGTGCAGGCTCCGAAGACGCACGCCGCGTCGTTTCCACACCTGCGACAGATCTACGACCAGGCCGTGCCGGTCCTTCTGGCTCTCACCGCCGACTGGCCCCACCGGCTCGTACGGGGAGCGAGTGCTCCGCCCTACCGTCCCGCACACCGCATCCTGGAACCCGGCCGTCGCGCCGCCATGCTGGCCACGCTCCATGCATTCGCACCCCCGGACCCCCGATACGATGCCTGTCCGTGGCCGGTGGCTGTAGCCGATGCCTGGCACTCCGTCAGGAACGGTGTCGCCCCTCACGAGGCAGCCCACGGTCTGTGGCCGCACTACGTCCACCACGTCCGCACCTGGCTCACCGCCGCGACACCGCCGAACGACAGGGCGGCGCAGCTCGCCGCCGCCCACACCCGGCTGTTCGGTGTCCTGACCGCCCACTCCACCCGGAGCCGCATCTCATGAGCACCACCACCGGCGCCTTCCGCGCGTTCGCCCTGGAGCCTTTCCCCACCATTACCCCCGGCGATGATCTTTCTGGCGTGATCACGGATGTCCTGTCCGCTCAGGCCACGGATTTGCAGGACGGCGATGTGATCGTTGTCGCCTCGAAGGTCGTCTCGATCGCCGAGGGGCGGTTCGTCGATCTCCCGGGTGTGACGCCCAGCCCGGCTGCCCTCGACCTGTCCGCGCGCACCGGCAAACCGGCCGAGATCGTGGAACTGATCCTCGGAGAATCCAGCGACCACTTCGTGGCCGGCGAGCGCGGGCCGATCATCGCCCGGCACCACCTCGGATACCAGCTGACGTCGGCCGGTATCGACCGCGCCGGGCCCGACGGCGCGTGGCTGCTGCCCAAGGACCCAGACGCATCCGCCCGCGCGCTGCGCGACGCAATCACCGCGTTCAGCGGCGCCACCGTCGCCGTGGTGATCGCCGACTCCGACGGACGTGCAGACCGGCGGGGCGCCACCGTCATCAGCATCGGGGCCGCGGGCATCGCACCGCTGCGTGTCACCGAGCACGCCGAGCCCGGCGGGAAGACGAAGCGGCAGGAGGAGACCCTCACTGACCTGGTGGCTGCGGCAGCCGGCCTGATCCTCGGACAGCGCGGACGTGGCGCGCCCGTCGCCGTGCTGCGGGGCATCGCCTACGAGGTCAGCGACGAGGGAGTGGCCGCGATGCTCCACCACGCGCCGTGACACGGCTCGCCCTGCTCGGGTCCCCCGTCGACGGCGCGCTGTCGCCTGTTCTGCACCGGGCGGCCTACGCGGCGATGGGCTTGCCCTGGACGTACCACGCGATCGAATGCCAACCACAGGATCTGCCGCACTTCCTGGACACCCTCGACGGCAGCTGGCGCGGCTTCTCGCTGACCATGCCGCTCAAGCAGACCGTTGTCCCGCTCCTGGACGAAGTGTCGGAGACGGTCACGCGGATCGGCGCGGCGAACACCATCGTCGTGACACCCAGCGGCCGACTCCTCGGGGAGAACACCGACCTCTACGGCATGATGCAGGCCCTGCGCGAGGCAGACGTGACCACTGCCACTACCGTCACCCTGCTCGGTGCGGGGGCGACGGCCTGCACAGCGCTCGCCGCCGGACGCGAACTGGGCTGCGATCAGGCAGTCGTGATCGCCCGCGACACAGGCAGGGCCGGTTCCTTGCTCGGACCGGCGGCCGAACGAATCGGCATCGAGATCAGCATCAAGCCGTGGACAGCCGCCGACCATCACCTGGCCGTCGGCCTCGTCGTATCCGCTGTTCCACCCCATGCTGCGGACGTCCTCGCCCCGTTGTGGACACGAGGCGCCGGCACCCTCATGGATGTCGTCTACCGACCCTGGCCCAGCCGTTTCGCGCGCGCCGCCCAAGAAGCCGGGCGGCGCGTAGTGGGAGGGCTGCCGATGCTCGTACACCAAGCCGCACGACAAGTCGTCCTCCAGACGGGACGCTCCCCAGCGCCGGTCACCGAGATGCTGCTGGCTGGTCAACGCGAGACCCACTGGTTCGAGTGACGCTGACCAAGCCATCCCCGGAGGCCGAACTCCCGGATACACCGGCCAACGTCGCCTTCAGCCGCTACCGTGGCGCGTCATGAAGCCCTTCGTCTTCAAGCACGCCGACGCCCGCTGGCCGGAGGGCGCCACCCTCTTACACGTATATCTGACCGTATCTGACCAGGATCGCGCCCTCCTTGACCTCATCACCAGCGCGAACGAGGCCCTGAAGGACTTCCCACTCATCCCGGTACCTCGTCAGTGGCTGCATGTCACGCTCGACCAGATCACTGACCGCCATGCTGCTCTCATCCCCCAGCATGAACGCGACGAGCTGGTCGGCGAACTCACCAAGCAGCTTGCAGACTTCCCGCCCTTCGAGGTTCAGGTCGGGTCAATTCTGACATATCACTCGGAAGTCGCTGCTTAGTCGTCGTGTCGCACTCCCCTCCTGACCCGCTCGGAGTGATCCAAGGAGGCTGTTGCAGAAGGTCGTGTCGGATATCTAAGGTCCGACGCCATGCACTTGATCAACTACTCGCGGGTGGGCTGGGAGTCCTGGGACGTCGAGCGGCAGCCCCTCATCCCCGAGCGGATGCCGATCCTCCTCGACGACGACCTCCGCTTCGAAGACGCGCCCGGTGCCCTTCGCCCCGCTACGGTGGGAAACCGCTGGCTGCGTGAGCTCCCTCTCAACGGGGCGCCGGCGGCACGGACATGGCGCAACAACGCGAGCTCGCTGTGCGAGTGGATGACCTTCCTGCAGGACCGAGGGGTCCATCCGCTGGGCGACCGTCAGGAGTTGCGGGCGGCGCTCAGCATGTACGCCGAGTTCCGCTTCGCCGGACCGCTGGAGAAGCGGTGGGACGGCACGACGTGGAACCTGCACATGGGCATCCTGTCCGCGTTCTACCGGTGGGCGCGGGACGAGCACTTCGCCGACGCGGTGCCCTTCACCTACCGGATGGGCAAGCGGATGGCCGACGGCGTCCTGGTCGACGTCGAGCGGAACCTCGCCCGCGTCCGGTCACCCCGGCCGCACACCTCGATCAAGTACATGGAGCAGGACTTCTGCCGGCTGTTCGTCTGCGGCCTCGCGGGTCTCGGGCCGGAGGGCATGCCGGACCGGAGTTATCGCGGCCGGGAGTGCGCGCGGAACTCGGCGATGGGCGACTTCGTGCTGGCCAGCGGACTGCGTCGGCAGGAGTTCACGCACCTGACGATCTACGAGGTGCCGCCGCTGCCGCGCCGCAGGTCCGAAGTGCCGGTCTTGTTCCCGCTGTCCCGGGCGATCACCAAGGGCAAGAAGGCGCGGACGACCTGGGTCACGTACGGCCCGCTGGCCCGGATGCACCAGTACATCGACTTGGACCGGGCGGCGTCGGCCGAGGGGTACCGGTGGCGGCCACCGTGGCGGCTCGGTGAGCCGATCCTCGTGGAGGACCCGGACTGGGAGGGTGCCACCCTCAACGGGCAGCGGCGGCCCTGGCGGAACCTGACTCTCGACGAACGGCTGTGCCTGGTCACGCCGGAGGGGCATTCGCCCCTGGTGGGCCTGCAGTCGTCGGGGAAGCCGTTCACTGACTGGGCGACGGTGTTCCGGCGTACCTCGGTGCGGATCCGTGAGCGGTTCGAACCGCGGTTCCCCACGGTCTCCCCCCACCGGTGCAGGCACAGCTTCGCCATGGCCACTTTGGAGGGCCTGGTCAAGGGCCACTATCAGCGGGCGGCCGAGCTGACGCTGGCGGCCGGTGAGGACGCGGCGCTGGCCCTGTACCTGATGAAGAACGACCAGATGCTCGTCCTGCGCGACCTGCTCGGACATACGAGCGTGCTGTCGACGGAGCTCTACATCGCGCGCCTGGATGTGACCCGGATCTACCGCGACGCCTACCGGGAGTCCGCTGCACGGATGGCCGGCCCCGTCCCGGAGGTCACGGCCGCCGAGGTTGAGGCCGAGTTCACCGACACGGACGAGGAGGACTGCTGATGCCCGCGTTCCTGACCGAGGAGCCGCTGGCCGTTCGGTTCGTACTCCGCAACGGCAAGGAGTGGACGGCACGCCTGGCTGGATTGCCCAACCCCCGTCTGGCTCGCGACTTGGCCGAGGGCCTGGCCGCCTGCGCGCACCCGCACGGCGGGATCGGCGCGAAGAACCCGGCCGAGAGGTACGCGGTCTCGGTGCGGCAGATGGTGAAGAAGCTGTCGGAGACCGGGTTCTCCGGCTCAGCGGCGGAGTTGACCAAGTCGATGCTGCTGCGCTTCTGGCTGGCCGGCACCCACCAGCGCGAGTGCGACACCCGCATCCTGCTCAAGGGCCTTGACGAGCTGACCGGATGCCTGCATCCGGAGGTGCGGGCCATGCTGAAGGGCCGGGCTGTCCAGCCGCATCCCCCCGTGGGGACCTACGTGGCGTACACCGACGGCGAGTGGGAGCGACTGGAGAACGCCTGCCGTTCGGTCATCGACGAGAGCCGTCAACGGCAGCGCGAGCTACTGAACCTCGCGGCGAGCGGTCAGGATCCCCGGGAGAGCCGCCGGCATAGCGAAGCCGACATCGCCTGGCTCATGCTCCGGGACGGTCCCCTGGCCGGGCACGCGTACTGCACTTACGTCCAGGGCTACGTGAGCAAACGCCCGGAAGCCTCCTACGCCGCGGTGCGATCGGTGCGCGAGGGCTTGTTCCCCACGCCGCGTGTCCAGATCGCCTACCGCCTGCTGTTCGGCATCTACAGCGGCGTGGTCCCGGACGGCATCGACGACCTGGAGCTCGGCGACATCGAATGGGCCGGCGACTCCACAATTCTCCTGGGCTACTACAAGGGGCGAACCGGCCCGGAGGGAGCCACTCCGCCCCGACTGGCCGTACGGCTGCTGGAGCAGTGGCTCGCGCACGCCGCCCAGCTACGGACGTTCGCCCCGCCCCAGTTGCGGGAATCGCTGTGGATCGCGGCCGAGCCGCACGGCACCAACGGCGTCCTGGGACACCAGCGGACCAACAAGCCGCAGCGTGACTTCATCCGAGACCTGAAGCTCGCGGACGATGCCGGCGAGCGGCTGCAGGTCCACCGGGGCCGGATACGTGCCACCTACGAGGAGCGACTGGCCCGCCGGGGATGGACCGGACGCACCACCATCGACCCCAACCACACGGGCCGGACCGAAGGCGACCACTATGTCACCCCCACGACGCCGGCCCAGCTGGAAGCCGTGGAGTCCATCATCGAGGACGGGCAGGCGGACATCCTGCGCAAGGCCCTGCCTCCGGTAGTGCTGACCAGCGAGGCCGCCTTGGAGCTGGCCGTCGCCTTCCCCGAGGCGGTACGACGCCTGGAGCTGGACGCCGGGGCGATGGCCGAGCTGGTGGGCGGCGAGCGCGATGTGTTCACCGCGGCCTGCGCTGACCAGCTGGCCGGCGTGCACGGCCCGAAGGGCAAGCCGTGCCCCGCCCGGCCGTGGGTGTGCCTGCTGTGCCCGCTGGCGCTCTTCCTGCCCCGGCACACGACGAACCTGCTGCGGCTGAAGGCGTTCTTCGCCCGGCAGTTCCGGCAGATGCCCGTCGTCCAGTTCGTGCGGGTCTTCGGCCCGTACGCCGAGCGGCTCGACAACGAGATCCTCCCCAAGCTCTCCGCGCAGGTGAAGGCTGACGCCCAGCTCCTGGTCGCGGACGACGACCGTGAACTTCCCCTGCGCCCCGAGGAGTACAGCGCATGACGCCGCGACTGATACCCGCGCCCCGTCCGCGCCGGGCACGATCCGCCTTCGCCGGGGCCGACGTGTGCGAGGTGGCCGGCCTGCGCCTGCCCCCGGGAGCGCGGCGCGTGGCCTTCGAGGACAGCCGGTGGGTGCTGTCCGAACTCATCGACGCCCACCGGATGATCGCCCCCGGCGAGCTCATCTGGGACTTCGACCAGATCCTCAATCCGGCCTGGCGGGTCGTCGCCAAGGAGATCCTCCTGGCCATGCTGGCGCCGCAGCACGAGGCGGTGATCGAGTGCCCGTACGCCAGCCGCACGCTGCGCAGCCCACGGACCTGCTACCGCTACCTGATGCGGCTGACCACCTGGTTCAACTGGCTGACCGCGCACGGAATCCACGAACTGGAGCACCTCGACCAGAACATGTGCGAACGCCACCTGGAGGAACAGTCGTGGTCGCACCCCTCGCTCGGCCTGCCGCGGTGGAAGCTCGACCCGGACTCGGTGGTGGAGGTGCCCCGGTCAATGCAAGCACTCGTGACGTACAAGGAACTGTTGTCGGCCGACGCCTACCGTGACGGCTTCCTCCCGTGGAACGGCCGCAACCCGTGGCAGATCGTCGGGGGGAAGAAGCGAGGCGAGAACGCGACTCAGCCTGTCGGCGACGATCTGTTGCAGCCGCTGCTGGCGACGTGCCTGTACCTGGTCGAGGTGGTCGGCCCGCACCTTGCCGGCGTTGAGGAGGTCCGTCGCCAGGACCGCCTGGACCGGGAGGCCATGCCCGAGGCCCGGTACACCGACCTCCCCGCGCTGCAGGCGCTGTGCGAGGAGTTCCGGCGGCGCGGCGAGCCCCTGCCGATGATCTCGGAGAGAGCGAGTAAGCGATGGGCCCACCATGAGGGCGACCCGCTGCAACGGCTCTCCTGGGCGCACCTGGTCACGAAGGGCGGCTTCGGCGGCATCACGGACCACGCGAAGCCGCTGCTGCGGCCGACGCTGCTCGACGTCGCAGGTGAGGTCGGCCTGTCCGGCACGTGGGCACGCGACGCGGAGACCGTTGCCCGCTACGGCAGCGGTGAATTCATCACCTGGACTTGGCCGTTGGGGTCCGACGAGGCCCGCTTCATGGCGGGCCATGTGCTGACCGCATGTCTGGTCGTCACGGCGGCCCTGTCAGGAATGCGCTCGTCCGAGCTGCTGGAGTTGTCGACGGGATGCCGCAACCCGGCACACGCCACACCCAGCGGCGGTCGCCGGTTCCGGCTGTCCGGCAGGCTCATCAAGGGCCAGAAGTTCGGCGGAGTCCCCGACGAATGGGTCGTCATCGAAGAGGTCGACCGTGCCGCCGCGCTCGCCGAGCGGATCCTCGGCACCCACGAGGGCACCCCGCTCTTCAACAACGTCGGCATCACCCAGCGTGTCAAAGCGCTGAGGGGCTGGCTCAAGAGCAGCGGACTCGGTGCCCACTGGGGCCTTCCCGAAATCCCCGCGGGACCGTGCTCAGCGCGCATGCTGCGACGTACGCTCGCCCTGTCGATCGCGCACCGCCCTGGCGGGCTCCTGGCGGCGAAGGTGGGGCTCAAGCACATCAGCGTCGCCACAACCGAAGGCTACGCCGCCCGACCCGGCGGCTCGCAGCGCCTCTTCCTCGCCGAGGTCGAGGAAGCCGAGGAAGAGCACCAACTCCAACTCACGGTGCAAGCCTTCCGCGATGCGCAAGCCGGACGGATGCCCGCCGGCCCCGGTGCGAGGAGCCTCATCGAGGCATTCACCCTCGTCGACGCCGAGCTCCAAGAAGCGGCCCGTACGGCCCCGAAGGTCCTGGCGGACGACGCCCACCTGGAGAGCCTCCTACGCAAGGTGGCATCGAGCCTGCACATCGGGCCTGCGAACTTCTGCTGGTTCCGCGACCCGTCCAAGGCCCTCTGCCTGAAGCTGGCGGGCACCCCGGAGGCGAAGAAGCCACTGATCGGCATGTGCGACTCTGCGCGCTGCCCGCAGGCCACCCACCACCCCTGTCATCGACCTGTGTGGCTCGGGCAGGTCGCCGCCCTCGACACCTTCATCAACAACCGCCGCGTCGCCAGAGGCGAGAAGAAGCGCCTCGAACCCGAGCGCGACCGCGCCCTACGTGTCGTGGCCGACATCGACACCGCGACCGGTGCGGTCGCTGCGGAAGCGAGCTGACATGGCCAGAATCACCGATGCCGACCGGACACGGAACGAAGCCGCGGTCCGCGCCGCCATGGAACGGCTTCTGCGCGGCGACCTGCCGCCCGGCGGAAAGTGCGACCTCAAGACCCTCGCCACCCTCGCGGGCGTCACCCGCACCAGCTTTTATCCGAAAAAGCACCGTGACGGCACGCCCAGGCACGGGCCCTACCAGCACCTCGCTGAAGAGTTCGAACAGCGGATGCAGGAACTACAAGACGCCGGGGAGATCATCGACCCTCGGGACGCCCAGGTCGACCGGCTGAAGAAGCAGGTCGACGAACTGAAGGAGCGGATCTCTACCCGAGATGAACGGCTGGCCGAACTGACCGAGTTCAGGACCCTGGCGATCTCCCGCCTGGCGGCCCAGCACGACGAGATCGAGCGGCTGCGCGCGCAGGTCGCGGAGAGCGGGACCCTGCGTGCCCTGCCGAAGCGATAGGCGAGCACCGGCAAGTCCCGTCCGACGTCACCGCGACGATCGAGGCTACGGGGCGGCTATGGGAGGGCGCCGGCTCGTGCGGCAAGGGCACGGAGTTCGGGTGTGGCGCGGCCGGACAGCAGCAGCCCGGAGATCAAGGACCTCACCGCGGGGCGGGAGTGCGTCTCCTGGGGTGCCTGGTCCTCGGCGGCCAGCAGCGCACGGACGCATTCGTCCCGGCGCCCGCGCTGTGCCAGGGCAGCGGCGACGTCGGTGTAGTACCGGGCCCGGCGTTCCACGCTGGGCAGGCTCTGCGGCGGCAGTGCACGGGCCGCGGCCAGGGCCGCGACGGGGTCGCCGGTGGAGAACTCGGCCGAGATGCGGTGGAGTTGCACGGTGGCGGGGCTGAAACCGCCGCCGTGGTCACGCAAGGCGGTGGTGCCACCGAGGCCGGCGGCGATGGCAGCGGCCTCGTCCGTCAGCTCCCGCATCCCCGCCTTGTCCCCTTGTCGGGCGGCGCTGTACGCGGCGGACTGGATCAACAGGCCACGTTCAGCGGCACCGCTTCGGGATGCCCGCAGGCCCGGATCGTCGGCGGCGTTGAGTGCGATCGACAGAGCCTGTTCCTCCCAGCCGGCACGGCGGGCCAGCACGGCGAGGTTACGGGCGGCTTCCGCCACGGTGAGAGGGTGTCCGGCGGCTTCGGCCACCTGGCGTGCGCGGTCAGCCGCCATCCAGCCGAGCTGCTGCTCGTCCAGCTTGATGAGCATGCGGGTCGCGAGCAGGTAGCTCTGCCCGAGCAGGTCAAGTCGATCGCCATCGGTGCCGAGGGCGTGTCCGGCCCGGATCAAGCGCGGCAGGCGGAGGGCGAGACCGGCGTAGTGGCAGGTGTGGAAGTCGGCGTGCACGCGGGCGAGTTCGACGGGTAACTGCTCGGGACCTGGCAGCTCGTTGTCCTGACCGATGCCGAGCATCGCATCCCGCAGACGGCCGACGAGGAGCTCTCCCACGGGCGCGTCCTGGCCCGCCACGGATGACGGGAGCGAGACGCCGGCGGTGGCCGCGGCCGAGATGGCCAGGAACTTCCGTCGCCGCACTGGGTCGTCACCGTCCTCCCACTGAGTTCCTCCCACCCTAGGGCCGGGAAGGCGCGGGTAAGGGAGACCTGGGGAGACAGGGTGTCCGTGTCGGAGCTGCGCAGGGGGTGAAGCGACAGCGAGCCCGAACTCCCTGGGCGGGATGTCGAGCGCGGCGGCGAAGCGTCGCAGGACATCGACGTCGGTCAGCGGCGAAAGACCCCGCTCGTACCGGGAGACCTGGGAGGCGGAGTAACCGGTTCGGGCACCGAGATCAGCGAGTGTCCAGCCACGCGCCAGCCGACTGCTGCGGATCAAATCGCCGGGCGTTCCTGGCCGTTCGGATCGAGCATGCGCCGCGCTGACTGGCATCCACGCCCCCGTCGATCGCCGAGGTAGCCCCCGCCCACCGTAGACCGAGCCATCGGGTAGCAACAGCGCTTTTGCACCAGATGCAAACGGCATTGCAGCCCATGGCAGCGCCCCTGCCGCGGCCGGAGCGGGTGCGGTGCTCTGGAGCATGCCACGGTCCGCAGCAGGCGGGCCGACGTGCTTTCACCAAGGGGCGTAAACGCGATGAGCGTACGCAAGAAAGCAGCCGTCATCGGGCTCGGCCATCAGGCCCTGGAGGACCACGTGCCGGGGCTGGCCGACTCCCAGTTCGCCCAACTCGCCGCGGTCTGCGACACCGACCCCGGCAAGGCCGCCGCCGAGGCCCAGCGGCACAACGTGCCTGGCTTCACCGACATCCGCTCCCTGCTCAAGGACGTGCGACCGGACTTCGCCATCGTCGCCGTGCCCCACCACGCCGGCCGTGAGGTCATCGAGACCTGCGCGGCGGCCGGGGTGCATGTGATGAAGGAGAAGCCCTTCGCGACCAGCCCGGCCGAGGCCGCCGAGCTGGTCGCCATGTGCGGCAAGGCCGGCATCGAGCTGATGGTCACTGTCCAGCGCCGCTTCCACCCGGTCTACACCGCCGCGGTGCAAATGCTGGAACAGATCGGACAGCCGTACCTGGTCGAGGGCCGCTACACCTTCCACAGCCCCGACCCCGCAGCCGGCTGGCGTGGCCGGGCCTCCCTGGCCGGCGGTGGAGCCCTGATGGACATGGGCTACCACCTCATCGACCTGCTCATCTGGTACCTCGGCCTGCCCGACCGGATCCTGGCCGACACCTCCACCGCCGCACATCCCGACGCCGACTACGACGCCGAGGACACCGCGCTGGTCCACCTCGCCTACGACTCCGGGCTGTACGGCTCCCTGCTCATCTCCCGCTCCGCCGGACCGAAGACCGAGCAGCTGATGATGACCGGCCCGCGCGGCGCAGTCGTCATCGAACGAGGACGGGTGCGACGCCTCGCCCCGGACGGACAGCTGATCGAGTCCCTGACCCGGGAACCCGCCTGGCCCTCCGCCGCTGCGGCGCAGATCGACTGCTTCTGCCGCGTCCTCGACGGTGAGCGGACCAACCCCTCCGGACCCGCCGTTCACGTGGCGCACGCCGCGTTCCTGGCCGCCGCCTACACCTCCCAGACCTCCCGCAAGCCCGCCGACCCGAAGGAGTACCTGCTGTGACCGCCACGTCGCCCCTCGCCCTCCTCGGCGGCCCGTCCATCATCGAGGTTCCCGGCCCGCACTTCTCCTGGCCCCCGATCGAGAACACCGATGTCGAGGCGGTCACCGGACAGCTGATGTCCGCGGTGTCCATCCCGGACCGCGCCGGCGTCATCGCCGAGCTGGAGGACGCTCTGGCGTCCTTCCTCGGCGTCCGCCATGCCGTCACCACCTGCACGGGAACGGCCGCGCTGCACTCGATGTACGCCGCGGCCGGCGTCGCCCCGGGCGACGAGGTGATCGTGCCGGCGCTGACGTTCCACGCCACGGCAACCCCGCTCTTCCACCTCGGCGCCCGTCCCGTGCTCGCCGACGTCGACGAGCACGGGCAACTCGACCTCGACGATGCCGCTCGCCGCATCACACCGCGGACGAAGGCCGTCATCGCCGTGCACCTGTGGGGCCTGCCCGAGAACATGGAC
Organism: Streptomyces sp. NH27; assembly: GCF_056859195.1. Taxonomy (NCBI): domain Bacteria; kingdom Bacillati; phylum Actinomycetota; class Actinomycetes; order Kitasatosporales; family Streptomycetaceae; genus Streptomyces; species Streptomyces sp. NH27. The sequence continues at coordinate 24,196 of NZ_JACEGK010000003.1, read as the reverse complement.
GCCCTGACTGATTTCAGTACCCGGCACGGGCTGATGCTGCTGGAGGACGGCTCCCACGCCCACGGCGCCACCTGGCGCGGCCGGCCGGTCGGTTCTTTCGGCCGCGCCGCGGCCTTCAGCCTGAACGGGCCCAAGCCTCTCTCCGCGGGGGAAGGCGGATTCGTCGCCACTGACGACACCGAGTTGTACTACCGCGTGCTGCTGCACGGCCAGTACAACAAGCGGTGCCGCCGCGAAATCCCCGCCGACCATCCCCTTGCCCCCTACGCGGTCACCGGCATGGGCCTCAAGCTGCGCATCCACCCCCTGGCAGCGGCGCTGGCCAACGCCCAACTTCCCCGCCTGGAGAGCTATCTGGCCGGCCGAGACGCTGTCGCCGCCCGGATGTGCAGCGCTCTTCGCGACGTGCCAGGCATCCACTTGCCACACCCGCAGTCCCATGCCCGACCGGCCTGGTACGCGCTGCCCCTGCGCTACGACCCGGACCAGCTCGCCGGCCTACCCGTCGAACGGTTCATCGAGGCCGTCCACGCTGAGGGCGCCGCCGAGATCGACCTGCCCGGCTCCACCCGCGCTCTCGGCGATCACCCGCTGTTCCACACCCCCGGGGCGCTCCTGCCCGGCTACGCTGACCACAAGGGCCCCGCCGCCAACAGCTTCGCCAACGCCCGACGTGTGCACGCCAGCACGGTGAAGCTCCCGGTGTGGCACCGCGACCAGGACCTCCATCTCGCCGAGGCGTACACCGCGGCCATCATCAAGGTCGCCGACCACCACAAGGAACTCGTGAAGTGAACGCACCCGTCGACGCCGCTCTGCTGGGCGACCTCATCCACGCGGCCGACACCGACCGCATCGCCAAGCGCGTGGTCGGAGCCGTCATCTCCAACGCTGAAGGCAAGGTGCTTCTGCTACATCGCGCCGCCGACGACTACCTCGGCGGTCTGTGGGAGCTCCCTTCTGGCGGCGTCGACGCGGGCGAGAGCCTGACCGAGGCCCTGCACCGGGAAGTCGCCGAGGAGACCGGCCTCGCCGTCACCGCGATCGGGTGCTACCTCGGGCACTTCGACTACCTCTCCAAGAGCGGCAAGAAGACCCGCCAGTTCAACTTCACCGTCACCACCACCCACGAGAGTGACACGGTCAACCTCACCGAACACGATGCACACCTGTGGGCCGACCGTACGGAGCAGGAGCAGGTCTCCAGCTCCGTACGGTCCGTCCTGGCCACCTGGCGCAAGGAAGCCAGGTGATGGACCCCACAACCCGCACGAGTGCTCGCCGATCGACCGGAACTCGGCCTTGCCCGCCTCGCCACGCACCCGACGAGGCGTCGGCCCTTGGATCACTACGGCCGGTTCGGGCCCGCGTCACCGGACCGGGCAGCGGCATCGACCCCGAGCTGATGGAACGGCTCACCCAGCAGGTTCTTGAAGACGTCGAGGACGAAGCGCGAGTGCCGCCACGCCCCGGGCGAGGGATGCCGAGCCCGACGAGTGACCGTACCGGGCGAGGGTGACCTGAGCCGGTCTGGCCAACTTCCCTGTTCTCACGCGGTGCTGCTCCACGCGTCTGTACGTTTGATGACCATGAAGCCGTTCGTCTTCCAGCACGGTCAGGGCCCGTGGCCTCAAGGGCTCACCCTGCTGCACGCTTACGCCGTCGCCGATCTCAGCCGCAACCCGGAACTCGCCGAGCTCATCGCCTGTAGGTTCGCACTTCGCGTGTCCCTTTCTCATTGACGATGGCCCCTGTCCGGCCCAAGGGACAACACGGTGAGACGTACTCCTGTCTGATCCTTCACTCGTCGTAGTGCTGTTCCCGGTCTCGTTCTATGCAGCGACGCTCTCCCGCTTGATCGTGGAAATGTCGCAGCTGGTCGAGATCGGGAGCTCCGCGCCCCCTCCAGCCGCTCGGGGGTGAGGCATGTCGCGTGTGATCGGCGAAGTCTCGATGAGTCTCCGTCGTACGGACGGAAAGATCGACGAAGACCTGGCCTGGTCGACAACGGGCATCGATGTCTTCGAGCCCTCGATCCCTTGGCGTACGTTCCGCTGGCGGGAGGGCCAGAAGCACTATTTCGGGCTGCATTGGTCGTCCACCATGCGCGACCACGTCGCCTACGAGTCCCGGCTTGAGCTGACTCGACTGCTCTACGCCGACTTCGACCAGGACGTGACGGCCGTCTTCGCCCAGCCGTTCTTGCTGTCCACCACCGTTGATGGCCATCTGCGCCGCCACGTACCCGACTTACTGGTGCTGCGCGAGAAGGACGTTCCGCTGGTCGTGGACGTCAAACCACGGCACCGGCTCACCCGACCGAAGGTGAACTTCGCGCTCGGCTGGGCCCGTGATGTGGTGTTGTCACGCGGCTGGGATTTCCAGGTGTGGTCCGAGCCGCCCGAAGCTGAGCTGGCGAACCTGCGGTTCCTCGCGGGGTATCGCCGCGACTGGCTCTTCGACGAGGTCCTGCTCGCGGAGATCCGGGCGACAGATCTGTACGGGGCGACGCTGGGCGAGGCGTTCCATGCCTTCCCTCGGCATCCGGACTGGCGGGTGAGGGCCGCGGTGCTGCGGCTGTTGTGGTGCCAGTACTTCGTGACGGACCTGACTGAACCGTTGTCCGAGCAGCACATCCTGCGCCAGGGCCTGGCCACGGTGATGGGCGCGGGCAGACGCGACCTGCCCCGCCCCATCGAGGAGCCCGAGGACGAATCCGCACTCGACGAGGAGCAGATCGAGCAGATCTGTCGGATCACGAGGTCGGGGACTCGTGGAGGAGGACATGTGACCGGAGCCGCGGTACGGGTCGGGGTGGGCACGAGGCTGAAGTACGACGGTGAAGTCGTCGTGGTGGAGGAGATGTTCGGCTCGGCGGCCGGCAACGAGGTGCTGGTCCGTGATGGGCTGGGTCGTAGGGTCCGTCTGTCGCTGCGCGAGGTGCTCGCCTCTGGCCGTGCCCAGGTCATCGCGACCGGGCCGGGGCCGGAATCGGACGACGACCGCGAGATGGCCTCGGTGCTGTTCGCGCTGCTCAGCGAAGAGGAACTTGCCGATGTCCGGGAGCGGGCCGCCCATATCAACGAGGTCCTGACCGGCTTCCGCTCGGGCAGCGACGAACTCGCAGAGCCGGGCGAGCCACGGTCGCAGTACGCGGCCACGGTGCCGAAGCTGCAGCGATACGAGGCGAAGGCCACCGAGTTGGGGGTGAGCGTACGCACCATCAAGAGGTGGGTGCGCGCCTTTCTCACCGACCGGGAAGCCGGCCTCGTACGCGGCGGCCCGGATCGTGGGAGCGGCGACATGGGAGGGCTGGGCCGGGCGGATCCTCGGTGGGTGGAGATGGCCCTGGAGATCATGGCCGAGCACGGGAAGGACTCGAAGCCCACCCGCGGGCTCGTGATCCGAACCGTCGGCCCGCGCCTCGTTGCCCGCTACGGCGAGGGCGAGGTGAAGCTGCCCGGTCGGGCGACGGCCTACCGGTGGCTCGAGGAGCTGGAGCGGCGGCTGCCGACCTTCCGGCTGAGTGCGAAGCGCAACCGGGACATCGCCGCCCGACCACCAGGCGCGTACGGGAAGCTGCGGCCTACGAGGCCGGGCGAGTACCTGCTGATGGACACGACCCGTCTGGACGTCTTCGCCATGGACCCGATCACGATGAAGTGGGTCCAGGCCGAACTGACCGTTGCGATGGACTGGTACGACCGGTGCGTGTGCGGGATCAGGGTTACCCCCGTGTCCACGTCGTCGATCGACGTCGCGGCCGTGATGTTCCAGACGTTCCGCCCCCGCCCGGCCGGCAAGGACTGGCCGGCGCATGCTGTGTGGCCCGACCACGGCATTCCCCGCACGGTGTTCGTCGAGCGGAAGGCACTCGATCCGGACGAGGAGGAGCCGGAGGAGGTCAAGAAGGACGGTGTCGCGTCTCCGGCTCTGGTGCCGGAGACGATCGTCGTCGACCACGGCAAGCCCTTCATCTCGGAGCACATCACCTCCGTCTGCCAGCGGCTGGGCCTGTCCATCCAGCCGGCCCGTCTGCGAACGGGCAGGGATAAGGGGCCGATTGAAAGATTTTTTAAGACTGTGCGCGAGGGGCTGCTGGAGTCGTTGCCCGGCTACAAGGGCCCGGACCTGTTCTCGCGGGGTGAGGCGCCGGAGGACCAGGCGTTCTTCTTCCTCCACGAGTTGGAAGCGATCATCCGGGAATGGGTGGCCTGCACGTATCACGTCAGGCCACATAGGGGACTCGTCGACGCCCACGTGCCGGGGCTGAAGCTGTCGCCAGCGGCCATGTTCGAGCACGGCATCGCCCGGTCCGGCTACATCGAGGTGCCCCGCAATCCGGCGCTCGGCTTCGAATTCCTGAAGACCGAGTGGAAGCCGACCCACCACTACGGCGTCGAGATCCGCAAGTGCCGCTACAACGGCGACGGGCTGGACGGCTACCGGGGCGAGACCAGTCCGTACACCGGGCCGAAGGCCAAGGGGCTGTGGCCTGTGCAGGTCGACCCCGACAACATCAACTACGTCTACTTCCGGCGCCCGGACACCCGCCGCTGGCACACCCTGGAGTGGGAGCACGCCCCGGCGCAGAAGTTCCCGATCAGCCGGGGAGCCATCGAGATCGCCCGGAAGATCGCGGCCGAGAAGTACCCGTTCCCCGACGACGAGACGGCGGTCGCCGAACTCCTCGACCGCTGGCACCTGGGCCTTGGGCTGACGATGACCGAGCGCCGGCTGGCGCTGCGCCAGGCACGCGAGGAGTCCGCCTTCGACATCCCAGGACCCGCCGCGGACGACGTGCACGTGCTGCCGACCGCCGCCCGGATCCTCACCGCCACCGACGACCCGGACGAGGACGGGGCGGAAGAGACGGAGGCCGAACCGTATGAGGGCCTGTTGCCCGGTGATGACGACGAGGACGACGAACTCGAAGGTCCCGAAGACGACGGGGACTTCTACGCCGACGCGATGGAGGACGCCTGATGACGCCCGAGAAGCCCGAAGTCCCGCGCCTGGACAACCTCACCCTCTCGCGGAAGGAAGGACTGGGAGCGATGGCCGCGGCACCGCCCCGGAAGCGGCCGGAACTGCTCACCGTCAAGGAGAAGGCCGCCCTGGGCGAGGCGGCGCTGCTGGAGTACGAGCAGGAGCGGTCCGTCTGGCACGCCAACATCGGCCCGCTCGGCACGCCGCAACTCAAAGCTCTACAGGAGGACTTGTGGGACATCGTCACGAGTAACCAGCAGGACGGTGACAAGGCCAAGGGGGCCGTGGCCGTCGATGCTCATCCCGGTCTGGGCAAGACCACCGCAGTCCTGAACTTCGCGCTGAAGTACCACCGGCAGGTGATCGCGCGGGAAGGGGCGTTCACCGCCGCCGGGCACGAGCGGTGGCCGGTCTGCCGGGTCGGTCTGACCAGCAACATCGGCATGAAGGAGTTCAACCGGTCCTTGCTGGAGTACTACGCCCACCCCGGCCGTACGACCGGCACGGCCACGCTCTTTGCCCGGCGCGCACTGGACTGCGTGTTGGACTGCGAGACGAGGGTCTTGATCATCGACCTGCACTTCCTCAAATGGCAGGACAAAACCGGCACCGAGGTGAGCAACCACTTCAAGTACATCGCGAACGAGTTCCCGGTCACTCTGATCTTCATCGGCGTCGATCTGGCCAACCGCGGCCTGTACTCCGAGGCCCACGACAGCGGCAACATCACCCTGGCCCAGACGGCACGCCGTACGACGCCACTGACGATGGAGCCCTTCACCGTCACCAACAACAAGCACCGCACGCAGTGGCGCACCCTGCTGCTGGGGCTGGAGAAGCGCATCGTGCTGTGCCGGGCGTTCCCCGGAATGCTGGCCGACGAGCTGTCCGACTATCTCTACATCCGCAGCAGCGGACACATCGGCTCCCTGATGACGCTGATCAACCGCGGTTGCCAGCGCGCCGCCCGCCTCAACACCGAAGTCCTCGACCAAAAGCTCCTCGACCACGTGAAACTGGACGTGGCGGCGGAGCGGGCGCGCAAGGCGCTCGCGGAGAAGTTCGCCCGCGGGACGATGACGACCAAGCCGAGCCCCCGCGCTCCGAAGAAGGCGGCGTGACGGAACCCCGGACGCCGGGGATGCAGGGCCTCGCTGTGCACGGAGTGGGGACTACGGTGCGGTCGTTGCCGCTGCGGATCACTCCGGTGCCCGGCGAGGCCCTGGATTCCTGGCTGGAGGCGCTCGCCGCGAAGCTGCGTACGCCGATGGGGGAAGTACTGACCGAGGTGGGGCTGATCGAGGGCCACAGGCCACCTGGCAAGGCCCTGCCCGCTCGTGCTCCGTGGCTGGTTCTCCTGCACCGGCACGAAGCCGAGCGCCTGCGCGTCACGACCGGTCTCGCACCGGAGGCACTGCGCGAAATGACGCTGGAGCACTACGACCAGCGTGCCCTGGTCATCGACCACAACAAGCGCGCCCTGCACCGCACCCGGAGCTGGCGGCGCAGCGCCGGGACCGGCTCGCGGTTCTGCCCCGACTGCCTTGCCGAGAGCGGCGGCCGATGGCAACTGACCTGGAGATTCGGCTGGTTGTACGCCTGCCTTGTGCACCGACGTCTGCTGGCCGACACCTGCCCGCAGTGCGCGGGACCGCAGCGACGTCGCCGGCACATCGACACCGTCATCCCCGCCCCCGGACTGTGCGACCGCGCCGGTCCCCGGCCGGACAGCGGCACGCGTCCTCGCTGTCAGCACCCGTTGCACACCACCGAGACCCTCCGCTTCGAGGCAGATCATCCAGCTCTGCGCGCGCAACAGGACCTCGTGGACGCCGTCACCACCGGCATCGGTGACTTCGGCGTCTACCGGCACGCGCCCCAGCCTGCCCTCGATGTCCTGGCCGACGTGAAGGGCCTCGGCCGGCGGGCGCTGTTCGTCATGTCCGGCGACCGGCTCGCCCAGCTCGTCCCCTCCGATCTGCTGACCTACGCGTCCACGTCAGCGGGCCTCGACCCTGTGGGGCGTGCGGTGCCAGGGAGCGCCGGTGCCACGGCCGCGACCGTCACCGCCGCCTGGAGCATCCTGGGACGGGCGGATGTGGAGCGGGCGGCGCCGCCGATGCGGCTCTTGCTGGACGCCGCAGTGGAACGCGGCAACTTCATCAGCCCCACGGTCTCCCGCGTCTGGGCCCGGCACGCCAGCCCGTGGCTGCAGACCGTGCATGTGGCAGCGGTCGGTCCGACGCTGCGTTCGGTGGACCAACTGCGATACCGCTCGGCCGCCGCCCGGCCCGGCAGCCCGTCGGCCGATGCGCAGACCTTGGCCCGCCGGGGAGCCAAGATCCCGACGGTGCTGTGGCCGCGCTGGGCAGCCCGCCTTGATCCACCCGCTCAGCTCCGCAAGCACCTGGGCACCGCACTCTCCGCGGCGCTGATGCTGGTGGACAGCCGGGCCGAACTCGCACCGATGATCTCCCGGCACCTGGGCGGACTGATCGACCAGCCCATCGCCACCCACGCGCTGCAGGCCCTGCGCGACGCCCCGCAATGGCACGACATCCAGGTCGCCCTGATCCGCCTGGCCGAGTACCTCGACGGCCACGACGTACCGATCGACTACGCACGCCGCCGGCGTCTCGACTACACCGCACTCCTTCCCCAGGAAGCATGGCTGAGCGCGTGCGAGAAGGCCGTCCAGTCGCCGGGGAACGGCGGACGCTATCCCACCGCCCGGTGCCTGCTGTTCGAGCGGATCAGCGGACTGCCCGACACCTGTCTGCCTCAACTCCCGCCTCAGACCGCGTCCCTTCGCAACGCCCGCAACCAGTTCCCCTACTTCCTCACCCCCGAGCTCCTTGCCGAACTCGACCAAGCCGGACGGGACTTCCTCGTCCACCAGGGCATCGACGAGGAGCCGCTGATCTGGGAGCCGCCCACCGAGCTGCTGGACGGCCTCGACCTTCCACGCACCGACCCGGAACGCCTCGACCTCGACGACCTGCACGACCGCGTCCGCGCCGGACAGAGTCCGATGCATATCGCCCGACACCTCGGCGCCGATCCGCGGACCCTGCGCTTCGCACTCACCGAGCATCCGGCTCCCGGACCGCGCACCCCGAAACCACGGCGCAACCGCCCGCGGCCACCCAAACCGCAAAGAGCCACGTCGAGTCGCGGACTACCCACCCGACTACAGATCGCCCGCACGAAGCTGCCCCGGAACGTTCTCGAGGAGCTCTACGTACACCAGAACGGGACCTTCCTGGAGATCGCCGAGCAACGCGGACTCGACCGCAAGCACGTGGCCCAGCTCGTTGACGAGTACGGACTGCCTCGCCACCCCCACCTGCCCCGCCAAAGCGACGGCACCCGCGGTCCCAAGGAACTGCTCGACCGCGCCTGGCTTCACCAGCAGTACGTCGAGCAGAACCGGTCCTTCGCGGACATCGCCGCAGAGCTGGGCGTCTCCTCACCGACCGTGTCGCGCTGGGCCCGGCATCACAAGATCCCCCGGCAGAACAACCGGCACCTCAGCCGCCCTGATCTCGATGTCGAGACGATCCCCGATGTCGTGCGCCCCGTGCTCGGCAACAACTACCAGGTGCGCCGGCTGAGAACCTTCGTCCAGGTTGCCGGGTACCGCTCCTTCGCTGAGGCGTGCACAGCGCTCGGTCTGTCCCGCCACAATGTCACCACCCACCTCCGACGTCTTGAAGAGGAGATCGGCGGCCCGTTCCTGGTGCGGACGTTGAAGAACCGGCCGATGGAGCCCACCGAGTTCGGCCAGCACGTCCTCGCCGCTGTTATGCCCCTGGCTGAGCAGCTCGCACTTCCAGCGGCCACGGTCCGTGCCGTCCTGCCCCGTCCTCGCCCGAATCGCAGCCGAAGGCCCCGGCCAACGACCGCGGCAACAGCCGCGAGACTGGCTCAACTTCCTGCGCTGCTGCGGCCGGCGGCAGGAACCAAGGGCGGACAGCGGCGCCTGCGCCGCTTCCTGGAAGCCGTCCACTATCCCAACCTGAAGGCGTTCGCCCGCGCCGCGGACCTCGATCCGGGCACGGTGACCCTGCAGATCCGCAAGCTGGAACAAGACTTCGACGGCCGACTCCTGGTCCGAGGCGGTAGCGCCCGCACGATGCAGCTCACCGGCCTTGGCCAGCGGGTCGTGGCGGCCGCGCAGCCGTACGCCGACCAACTCGGCGACCTCCATGGCCCCCGGCACAAGCCCCGAGAGCGACAGGCGGCGATGCCACCACCCTGGGTCCCGCGGGCAACGCCCGCAAAAGACGCCGAAAGTAGCTGCGGACCCCGCGTCCGGTCTGGATCATGAGAGACGTGGATGACTGGTCCCTTTGCGACGATCCGGCCGAGCTGCGGATCCGGCTCGACGTGGCGCTCGAGGAGAGCGCCGAGCTGCACAGCAGACTCGCCGAGCTCCAAGCCGAGAACACGGCCCTGCGTGCGCGACTGGGTATGCCCGCCGGTGACAGTCTGGCTGAGTTGCCGCCCGTTCCCGAGACCCCCGCGCCGGTGCTCCAGCGCGACGGCAGCCTGCCGTACGCGGATGCGTCCTCCAGCACGGAGGCGAAGATCGCGCTCTTCAGGACGCTGTTCGCCGGCCGCGAGGACGTCTACGCCACCCGGTGGACCAGCAAGAGGACTGGCAGGACCGGCTGGAGTCCGGCCGAGGACAACCCGTTCGCCAAGAACAAGAAGGACACCGAGCGGGTGTTCTGGCCGCTGAGCGAACAGGCCGTCTACAACCACCTCGCCCGCCCCGAGTCAGGGCACGAGGAGGTGCACCTCGGTCTGTACCCGCTGCTGGCCGACGACACCTGCCGTCTGCTTGCGGTCGACTTCGACGGTAAGGACGGCAGTGACTGGCGCGCAGATGCCGCCGCCTACGCCGCAGCCTGCCAGGAAGCGGACGTACCGGCCCTCACGGAGATCTCGCGGTCCGGGGCCGGCGCTCACGTGTGGATCTTCTTCACCGCTCCCGTCGCCGCGGTGACCGCCCGCGCGCTCGGCATGGCGCTGCTGCGCCGCGCGATCGACGCCCGCGGGCAGATGACGCTGGCCAGCTACGACCGGCTCTTCCCCGCCCAGGACCTGATGCCGACGAACGCGAAGGGCAACGCCCGGTTCGGCAACCTGATCGCGTTGCCCTTGCAGGGCATCTCCCGTCTCAAGGGCACCACGCTCTTCTGCGACCCGCAGACGTGGACGCCCCACCCCGACCAGTTCGCTCACCTCTCCCGCGCCGAACGGCTCACCCCCGGCCAGGTCGAGGCGCTCGTCGACAAGCTCGGCCAGGTCCAGGCCGGTCCCGCGGCGATGGCGACACAAGTCCTGCCGCCCAAGCCCCGGCGCAGAGCCCTGGGCAAGGCCCCCGCGACCGTTGCGGCGCGGATGTCGTCGATGCTCGCGATCGCTACCGAGGGCCTGCCGTCTCCGCTGCTCGCCGCGCTCAAGCACGCGGCATCGTTCCACAACCCGGAGTTCTACCGCCGCCAGAGCCAGCGGTACTCCACCTGGGACACCCCGCGCCTGGTCTGCTCGTTCGACGCCACCGACCCGGACTGGCTGAAGCTGCCGCGCGGCCTTGCGGATGAGGCCGCCCAGCTCATCGCCGCCGCCGGCGGTGCGCTCACCGTCACCAGCGACCTGCCCGACCTCGCGCCCATCGCCGTCCGGTTCACCGGAGAGCTAGCCGACGTACAGCAGCGGGCCGTCGACGCGATGAAGGACCATCCCGCCGGGGTGCTCGTGGCACCCCCGGGCTCGGGTAAGACGGTCATGGCCTGCGCGCTGCTCGCCGCCGCGCAGACGCCTACAGCGATCATCGTCAACCGGGCGGAGCTGCTGGCCCAGTGGCAGGACCGCCTGGACACGTTCCTCGATCTGGGCGAGGCCCGGGTCGGCTCGCTGGGCGGGGGCAAGGACCGCCGCGGCCACGTGGTCGATCTGATCATGCTGCAGACTCTCAGCCACCGCGACGCCGCCGATGACCTGCTGGACGGGTACGGGCTGGTCATCGTCGACGAGTGCCACGCTGTGGGCGCACAAGGAGCCGAGGCCGCGATCCGCCGGACGCGCGTCGAGCGATGGATCGGGCTGTCCGCCACTCCCTACCGCGCCGATCAGATGGACCCGCTGATCACGATGCAGTGCGGGCCAATCCGGCACGAGATCGAGGACACCAGCGCCTTCGACAAACACCTCGTGGTGCACTCCACCTCGTTCGCCACCGCCGAGACGGGCAAGGACGGCGCCTCCCTCCAGGCCATCTACACCGAACTTGCCGCGAACCAGGACCGCAACACCCAGATCGCTGCGGACATCGCCGACGCCACCCGTCGCGGTCGGTGCAGTATTGCTCTGACCAACCGCGTTGAGCACCTCCACCAGCTCGCCACCGCCCTCTCCGCGCACAGCATCCAACCTCTGCTGCTGCACGGCGGCATGCCGTCGGCCGAACGCGCTCGCGTCCGTGCGGCCCTGGCGGACGAGACCGCCGGACCGCTGGTGCTCCTGGCGATCGACAAGCTGGCGGGGGAAGGCTTCGACGCCCCTCGGCTCGACACTCTGTTCCTTCCGAGCCCGATCGCTTTCAAGGGCCGGGTGATCCAGCAGGTGGGACGCATCATGCGGAATACCGAGATGCAGAAGTCCCACGTCGAAGCGCACGACTACCTCGACGCCGATGTCCCCTGGCTGGAGGGGATGCACCACAGGCGCCGCCGCATTCTCGAGCGCCGCGGCTTCATGACGACTCCGCTCGAAAGACTGCCCACAGCAGCTCGGCACGTCGCACCGGCCGCCACGGCGACGATCACGGATCCCGTGCCGGCCGTCTCCGAGGTGCGGGCCTGGGCCCGCGACCAGGGAATGGACGTACCGGCCCGGGGCAAGCTCCGCCAGGAGATCCGGGACGCCTGGCACACCGCTCACACAGAGCATGGGCAAGGCGTGACGCCTCCTTCCTGACCCCGGGGATTTCCGGGCAACCTGCTACAACCACCACCGCCTGGAGGCATCAGCGACTACGTTTCCGATCTATGCGAGCCTTCAACTTCAAGCAGGGAAAGGCGGCTTGGGACTCCGGAACCCTGCTCCACTGGTACGTCGAGGTGGACTGGGACGACCCGCGCCACAATGCCCTCGCCCAACTGGTCACGGACTCGAACCAGACCCTCCTGGACGCCGGATTCCCCATCACCCCAGTCGAACATCGCTGGCTGCACATCACGACCAGATCAGCAGACCTGCCCACCTGATCGACCAAGCCGAGCGAGACAGACTTGTCGCCGAGGTCACCCACCGCGTTGCCACCATCGCGCCGTTCACCATCATGATCGGATCCGTACTCAGCTACGCAAGCGAAGTCGCCATCGCCGACACCCATCCCGATCACGAGCTCGGGGCCCTGCACGCCGCTGCCCGGGCTGGCACCCGTGCCGCCCTCGGCGACGACGCCTGTCAGTACGAGTTCGGAGTTCAACACCTGACCACGGCCTACGCCTACGCCAAGGCGGACTCCGACGCCGCACAACGCCTCCTCCGACGAGTGCGGCCGAGCCACGCCCCGCTCCACATCGAGGAGATCAGCCTCGTCGACGTGACCGCCACGAGCGGCGAGCACGGCAAAACCATCACCTGGGAACACCTGCGGACCGTACCGCTGGGCGCACAGGGCCCAGCCGCGTAAACACAAGAGAACCGCGGCCGGAGTGCACCTGTCGGTTGTATCCCGTCACTCCCGTCGAACGGCGGGGGATAGCTACGTCGCGGGCATGCGGCCGGGCAACTACGGACGGTCGCGGTCGCCTGGCCGCTGCAGGTGGCGAGCCGTCAGCGGCGCCACGGCCGCGGGTCGTCGGGGCTCGTTCGGCCGACCGGCTCGCCGGGACTTTCACCAGCCGGTCGCTGAGCACCAAGCAGCACGACGGCGCGGTGACCGTGTTCGCCGACGTCAGCCAGCCACCGGAGTCGGAACCAGAACGCCGCACTCCTCTCCATGAATAAGCGGCGGGGATCAGGTCATCCGCTGGTGGGCGGCGTGGAGGCGCGGCGCCCTCGTTGGGAGGTTTCACGCCAGCCTGAGCAAAGATCCAGTGGGCTGGCTCGGAAGTCGCGATACTCGAAGCCGCGCGCCCGCTGGCGGAGGGGCGGGGCTGGGGAAGTCTGCGACGGGGAGCCGATGGCCGAGACGGAACACGACCTGCACGAGCTGCACAAGGACCTCACTCGTGCTCTGGCCAACCAGCATGCGCGCGTCGTCGCCCTCTCTCCTGACGACACGGTGGCGGACGAGGCGTTCGAGGCGCTGGTGGAGAGCGCGCAGACGCTGCTGGCCTTTGAGCAGCAGTTACCCGCCCGGCTCGCCGAGCCGCAGCGCGTGCGCAGCCAGAGAGCCATCTTCTGGTCTTGGCGGGCTCAGAGCGGCGTTGCCGCTGCGCTCATTGCCGCGGTGTTCCTCTCCGGGCACACCGCCTGGTGGCTGGTGCTGGTCATTCCGCACCTGCTGGCCACTTTCGCCGGCTGGTCGCTGAAGGCGATCCCGAAGGAGCACCGGGCCCGGCGTAAAGCGGCCATCGGTCTGCACTTCCTGGGCGCGCTGCTCGTCCTGGTCGTCTTGGGGGTGTTGTCGGCCTGGTTCATCATCGCTGTCCTGGTCGGCTGGGCTGCGGTGGGCACCGCCTCCATGGACGAGCAGGGGGCCGCGAAGTGACGGAGAACTTCGACTACCGGCTGCAGGACACCGACCGGCGCGTCCGCGACCTGGACAGCCGCCTGGACGATCTGGACAGCGAACACCAGAGCCTCAAGACGCGGTTCGGCTACACCGACGACCTGGACTCCGAACTGCGCAGTATCCGCAGCGACGTCTCCGAATGCGAAAGCGAGATCGCACGAGTCGACGGCAGGGTCGACGAGATCGAAGGAGATTTGGGCGGCCGCGTTGACGCCGCATGGCAAGCGGTCAAGCGCCTCACCCAGCACGTGCGGTTGCTGGAGGGCCAGGTCATGGCAGCCGGCGGAGCACCCGCCGCGGACTTGGACACCTTCACCAAGGACCAGCACGCCCTGGCCCGCACCATGCAGTCCGGCTGGAACGCCGCCGGCGCCCTCCTCAGCGACCACTCCCGCAACCTCCACAGGGCCCGCGTGGAACGATTCCACGACACGCAGGGCAAACACCAAGCAACCAGGAAGGAAGTCATCGAACTGGCCGGCGCGCTGGCCGCCAACCGCTACGGCACGGATGGCCACACCGAAGCCGCTGGCCAACTGCGCAGCGCCATCACGAGCGAGGCCACGCTGCGCCAAGGAGTAGCCAAGCAGACCGCCGGCGCCCAAGAGGCCGCTGACGCCTTGGCCGCCGACACCGCGGCCCGCGCCGACAAGCAGCCGACGATAGCAGCAGGCACACGGGCGGAAAAACGCCTCACCATAGCCCTTCGCAGCCGACTGGCCGACGCCATCAGCAACCGCTCGCTCCTGCCCGCCTGGTTCGCCACCGCTCTCGGCTCCGCGCCGCCCGCCCAGGAAACCGACTGCTGGCTGGAGTGCGCCACCCGCGTGCTGCTGTACCGCCTCACCTACGGCATCGACGACCAGGTCGTCGCGCTCGGGCCCGCACCCACCGCCGCGAGCCCCCAACGACACCAGTGGTACGAAGAACTCCGCAAGGACCTGCGCCGCTGGTGACAGGCACTGGATCTCGTCCATGGGCCCACGCCGTCAGCGCACGGCAGCGTTCTCGCCGGGTTGAACGACATCCTCGCCGGGGCTGCTTCTCCGTCCGGCTTTCGCCGGCACGTCTCCGGCCGCGACCTGCCATCTCAGCCCGGAGCCTGCCGCCGCGTAACCATCGCGGGGGCGTGCTCGTTGAACCTCGCAGCCCCCACGATGAAGTCCCGGTGCCGCTCGCCCCCCACGGCGGCCCGGGGCTTCGTCCTGTCAGCGGCGGACCAACTGCGCGGGGTCGACATCGAACGGAAACGGTGCGTCGACCCGGGTGAGGACGCCGGCCAGGGCGGTGGCGCGCTCGATGTACGGGCCGTCACGCAGTTCGGAGAGCACCAGCATCGGAGCAGGGCCGCTCTCCAGCCGCCCGTAGAAGGGCACGCCGGCTTCGGCGTACAGGACGGGCTTGAACGCGCGGTCCATGGTCCCACTGCCGGGGGACACCAGCTCGATCACCAGCAGCACAGCCTGCGCGTCGATCGAGACGTCGGCTTCGGCGGTCGCGTCCGCGTCGGCGACCACGATGTCCGGCACGACCAGGCCGTACGGCAGCGTGACGTTGATGCCCTGCAGGACCTCGACCCGGGCGCCTGCCGTGCGGGCGGCTGTCTCCAGGAGGTTGGCGAGCCGATGGCTGGCCCGTTGGTGCCCCACGCCTGGGGCCGAGGAGATGACCAGCGATCCTTCGAGCAGCTCGTACCGGTACCTGCGGTCCTCCTCCAGAGCGAGGACGTCGGCGACCGTCCAAGGCCCGCTGTGCTCGATGTTGATAGCGCCCACGCCCTCGACCTCCTTACGACCTCACCGTCCGCCTCCAGTGTGCCCGGGCCGCCGAGGGCAAGACGCGGTCAACGGGGGCTACAGCAGTCCGGACAGCGGCAGGATGCGCTCGGTGAGCTGCCCGCGCAGTCTTCCCGCGGCGACCTCGGTTTCGGCGAGCCAGTCGGCGGCGGCCAGAAGTTCGGCGTGTTCGGCGATCTGGCCGGGTGGCAGGGCGCAGAACGCTGCGGCCTGCTCCAAGGGCAGTCCGCCGCCGTCGTCGTGGGGGTGTCCGAGGCGGCCGTGAGGGGCGGAGTGGGCGGCGGTGTACAGGGCCAGGAGCCGCGTGGCAGGGGCCGCCTTCTTCTTGCGGAGCTTGCGGTCACCCGCGGCTTTCTGCGCCCAGCCGGAGATCCTGGAGCGGGTGGTCTTGCCGAAGTCGAATGGCTGCGGGCGGTCGGGCAGCAGCGCGGGGACCGTGATCTGGGTGGGGTCCTCGGGCCGGGAGGCGAGGGCTTGATCGACTGTGCCGGGCAGGCGCAGCCAGTCGGCGGCGAGCAACTGCTCCAGCACGCGCTCGGCATCATCCTGTAGCCAGCCGGTGAGGTCCTGTCCGGTGATGTTCCCTGTGCCAGCGCGCGCGGCCCGCAGCGTGAGCATGAGCACCGCCAGGTGCACGGCGGCGTCCGGGCGCGGGGCACTGGCCTGCACGTAGTCCAGCACGGTGCGGGCGTGCGCCGCCTGATTGCGGGTCAGGAGCCGTTCCACCAGCGGCCCTTCCTGCCCGCTGGTGCCGTCGGCGGGCTCGCCGGAGCGGTGGTGGTGTATCTCGCGTGTGGTCTTCGCGGCGGCGCCGGCCCGCAGGGCTTCGTGGCGCAGGTTCTCATCGCCGGTGACGTCGGCCCACAGGGTGAACGCGCGGGACTTGCGGTCGTGGAGTTCGGCCAGGAGCACCAGGTCAGGTTCGGGACGCTGCTGGTAGGCGCGGAAGGAGTCACCGAGCTCGATGAGTTCCAGGCGCAGGACATCGGGCTGCAGGGTGTGCGGCACGATCCGCTGCGCGATCTTTCCCGGCCGCCTCGGCGGCCGGGATGCTCCACCTGGTGCCGTGCTCCGGGCACGGGGCACAGCGGAAGATCCGGCTGGTGGAGGAGCCTCGGCCGCAGGAGAAGCAGAGGCGGTGCCGTGGTCGGAGAACATGGCCACCGCCGCGCCCGCCGGCTTCTGGCCGGCAGCCGGCGTACCGGCTGCGTCCGGTCCCGACAGGCTGGCAGTCGGCCGGGACGGGGGTGGGGCGGTGTCCAGGACGCGGCAGCCGGGAGTGGCGGCTGCGCAGCGCGCGCACATTTCTGCGATCCGCCACAGCCGCCCGGCGCGGTCGGCGTACACGGTCAGGACGACGGGGCCTGCGCACCGCACCGCTCCAGCCGCTGGCCGTGTCGGCGTCCGCGGCGAATCTGCCCTTCCGGCCGGTGCCTCGGGAATGTGCCAGGCGCAGTCGGTGGCGCGGCAACTGCACCACGCCTGGTCGCGCGGGCCGCCGCCGGTCCGGATGCCGGCGAGGTGCCCGTTGACATGGTCGACGGCGGCCTTGCGCGCGGCAGTTGTACTGGAAAAGCGCTGGTCGGTGCAGCTCGGTCGGGAGCAAGAGAGCCGGACCGTTCCAGCCGACGGGCGGCCGTACGGGTCTAGGCGCACCATCCACACCCGCCCGACAACACGCTCGCTTGGCGTGTCGGCCTCCACCGTCATATGCGCTCCCTTGTGCTCCATTGCTGCCCGGCAGTTCCATCATCGGGGATACCGGCAGATCAGCCCTGAGCTACGGCAGATTCAGCCCGGCGTGTCCTGCCTGCTGGGATGGGGGCCTGACAGATGGTCGGAGAGCGGGGAGGATCAGACACTATGAGTACCGCACCGCAATCTGATCATCCACCGATCTACGGCCAGCTGGTCCGGGAGCTAGGCGACGTGGTGGCCGAGTCCAGGAGAGTGGCCGAACAGACGCAGGCGAAGGCGCGGGAAGCGCTCGATTTCCACGACGTGCGGCGCGCTCACAAGAACAGGAAAGAGCGCGCCTTCTCCGCCTTCGGCTGACACGCCCGGCTGGTCACACCCAGAAGGGGCCGCCCCGCCGGGACAGCACAGTAGGCGTGGGGGCCGCAGCGAGGATGGCCTGCCGCCACTGGACACCCTTTTCGAACTGCTTCTTATCCAGGCCGTCCGGGTTGTCCTGCCACTGGCAGAGGTGATCAGCCACGGCGGCCAGGAGGACACCATCGGCTGCCGGCAGGGGCGGTGCACAGATTGCAGGAGGACTCCGCGGGGGACTGCTTGGTGTGGACCGGCGTGGGCAGGCCGCCGCCAGGTTCGACGGCCTGCGGGGTCACGTAGGCGTAGTAGGCGTCCGGGTCCGCCAGCCACGCCGCGGGCGGGACGCACGTCGACCCGGACGCGCCTCGGGTCATCGAGGAGTGGAATGGTACGGAATGGGCGACAATGTGCGTCGTTGGCGACCTGACTGCTGCAAAAACCCTGCTGTACCCACCGCAGCCGGTCGAGGAGAAGCCTGGTGAGTGGAACCGTCCGGCCCTGGGCAAGGGCCACGGTCGGCACCGCAAGCCGTCCCCCGCGAAGGAGCAGGACCGCTAGCGACGCGTTGGCCCAAAGCGCTGTTCACGCGGCCTCAGCATGATTCCTGGGATGTTGTCCATCGCAGCGCGGACACGGTCATTGAGTGCTGCCATCCCTTCCTCGGGATAGACGGCGACCGTGACCGCCGTGTCGGCCAGCCCGATGTGCTTAGGGCTGGCCGACTGTCAGGGACGCTGCACAAGTTAGCCGCGGCGGAGTTCGCCGCGGAGGATGCCTCCGATGAACGCGTCGTATTCGGCGTCGGTGAACAGGTGCGGAGGGACCGTGCCGATGTTCTTCGAGTCGCGCAGGGCCACGATGCCGTCGTCGAGGAAGGCAATCTCGACGCAGGTCTGGCCGCCGCTGCTGCTGGTCTGCCATTGGGCGTCACGCAGCTGGGACTCGCCCCAGGAGGGGTCGAGGTCGTTCTTGTTCATGCAAGATCCTTGGCGATGGTGGTGAGCAGTGGAACCGACGCCTTCTGGGAGAGTGCGTCGCCTTTGAGCAGGTCACTGGTGGTGCGGTAGACCTCAACCGTCTCCGGCTCGTTCAGGTGGAGGAGGGCTCGCATGGACTCGATACACACGAGGTCCCGCCCGGTGGGGAAGGACATGAGCATGAACGGCCCGTCCATCCCGGCGTGGGCGCCGGCGCGGAACGGCAGCACCTGGACGGTGATGCTGGGGTTGGTGTTGGCGAGGCCGATGAGGTGCTCGATCTGGGCACGCATCACGACGCGTCCGCCGACTTCCTGACGCAGGAGCCCTTCCGGCAGGACAGCCCAGATGTTGAGCTCCGGGTCGCGCTCCAGCATGTTGGTCTGGTGTTCCTGGCGCATGGTCACGGGGTCTTCCAGGCCCGGCTGCCTTCGGTGACGGCCTTGGCATACGCGGGGGCTGGTCGGACAGTGTCCGGACATGTCCTTTTGGCGCAGTTGCCTTCGCCCACAAGGTGAGCAGCCGGACGTACTCCTCGGTGCGTTCGGCACTGGCGGGGAGGTCCATGAGGGTCCGGATCTGTTCGTTGATCCCGGCCTCCGGCGGGCGTGGGGTATCCACGGCGAGCAAGGTCGGGGGCACCGGCACAGGCTACGCGTTCCCGGATAAACAGCCGATATACGGCCGGGGGGTGGGCGCGGGTGACGGCCTGTGGCAGGCTGACGTGATCACGGCGGCGGCGTCCGGAGGTGCAGTGAGCGAGTGGACGGTCCACGGGGCCCGCACGATCTACACGAGCCCCTGGGTGGGCCTGGACCTTGTCGATGTCGAGCCGCCGGGGCGTGAGCGGTACGAGCACCACCTCGTGAAGTTCGCGCCAGTGGCCGCCACCGTCCTCCTCAACAGCGATGACGAGGTGCTGCTGATGTGGCGGCACCGGTTCGCCACGGGCTCTTGGTCGTGGGAGATCCCGAGCGGCATCGTCGAGGACGGTGAGGGGCTGCCGGATGCCGCGGCCCGGGAGGTTCTGGAGGAGACCGGGTATCGAGTCGATCCGGGCCTGCTGGGGCCGCTGGCGTACAACGAGCCCATCGGCGGCATGAGCGACGCCCGGCATCACGTCTTCCTCGCACGGGACGGCGTGCGGGTGACGGACCCGGTCGATACGCACGAGGCGGATCGGATCGAGTGGCGGCCGTTGGACGCGATTGCGGACATGATCGACCGGCGGGAGATCGTTGCGGGTGTCGCGGTGACGGGACTTCTGCGGTTGCTGGCGATGCGTTAGCCGGCGGTGATCGCGGCCCGGCTCGACTCCCGGACGAGTTCGCGGAGGTCTCGGGCGGGGGCCGACATCGTTGCACGGGCCGGCACGGCGTTGAGGACGTCGCGGGCCCGGGCCACGACGATGCCCGTCAGGTGCTCCGGCGGCAGGCCCAGGAGGTGCTGTTCCGTCCCTCGGCAGGCCACGGAGATCTCGCCGACCCGAAGCAGGCACAGCGCGGTGTCCATCGCGATGAGGGCCCGGTCGAGGTGTTCGTCAGGTGTGTAGAGCGTCAGGGCCCGGTCGAGTGCTGCCTGTGCGCGGCGGGTGTCGCCGAGCGTGGTCCACATGCTGCCTTCGTGCCAGGCGAGCTGCCGTTCGGTGTAGCCGTAGGCGGTGTCGGCGGTGTCGCCGTCCCCGAGTCGGTCGAACGCGCTCTTCGCGAGACGGAGTGCGTCCTGCGCCTCGCGGGCGCGTCCCATCCGGGCAAGCCCTCGCGCCTCCAAGGCGGGTGCCCACGCCGCGGTGGAGCACACGGCGGACCCGGCCAGGAGGCGGGCCCGCTCGGCAAGGGACGCGGATGCGGTCGGCGCACCGAAGTAGAACGGGATGACCGCCTCGCGCGCTACGAGCCAGGCGCGCAGTGCGCGGTCTCCGGTTTCGTCGGCTGCCAGTTGCGCGACGTGGTACCAGGCGCGGGCCTCGCGATGCTCGCCGAGCGCGACCAGGGCAATGCCGGCGGTGGCGGCGAGTTGGGCAGTGATGCGGCACAGGCGCGCCCGGGTGTCGGCGGACTGGCGACGCTGGAGAAGGGTTTGGATCTCGGCGAAGTCGCTGACGCTGGCCGTGAGCAGCTCACTCGGCGGGCGGATCTGGTAGTCGTGCCCGTACTCCTCGGCCCCGCGCTCCCATTGCTCGATGGACAGCTCGGACAGGGAGGACTCCAGCACGGATGTCATGCGGGTACGGATCTGCCGCAGGGCGGTGAGTATCTGTGGGGCGAGCGGGCCCGCGCCGACCGGTTCGAGGGTTGCGGTCGCATCCGCCGGCGCGCCCTCGATCCGCGGTAACGGGGCGGGCGTGGTTCTGCTGTCGTCCTCGGCCGGGGTGTAGTCGCGGCCATAGCCGAGACGGTCGGGGCGTGTCTCGTACAGGCGGCACAGCACATCCAGGTTGCCCTCGCTCGGCCTGCCGCGGGCGGTCTCCCACGTCGAGATCTGTTGCACCGTCACGCGGGCGCCCAGCTCAGCGAGTCGGAAGCGCACGTCGTCGAGAGTCCAGCCCCGAGCGAGCCAGTGCGCCTGGAGGAGCGTGCACTCGCACTCAGCGGCGACGGCCGACGCCAGCACCCATGGATGCCATCCCTCGGCCGTGGCGCGCGCGGCCAGCGTCTGTGCCGCCGCCTTGCGGTGATCCGTACGTGGCACGACTGGCCTCCTGTCTCCCGCTGTCACCCACGGTAGGCGTCTGTTCAGCATCTGCGGTCGGTTTTCATAGAGCTGCTGTGACCCAGCGCGGTGTTATCACCGCCGCTCGATGAAAACCGCCGGGTTTCATGGAGTTGCCGGAGTGAGTCCGGCGCGCGACGGGAGCAATCTTGGGGCACGCCGATTCCAGGGGGTCTCATGACGACCGTAGGAAGCGGCCCGCTCCGACGTCGGGCCGTTCAGCACGACGCGCGCCGCGGATGCCGGGCCGCCGCGGAGCGGTGGCTGCTGACCGCTGCGACGAATCCCGCGCACGCGCGGACTGAATGGGCTGTTCACGGTGTCGCGCTGTTGCGCTGCGGCAGGGTGTTCACCGCGGTCCGTATCCCTGCCAGGTGCGTCCATGCTGCTGCTGGCACGGACTCGCCGGCCGAGGTGGCCGAGTTCCTCGCTCGCATGCTCGGGGGCGCCGTGTTCGTCGACCCGCGGTACTCGCTGTACTACGCGATCACCTCGGCCAGCACCGCGCGGTACTGGAGGTGCCCCGACGCTGAGTGCTTCGGACCGGACACGTACCTCGGGGTGCCGGCCGTCGCACGCACCGAGCCCGCACCCGGCCCCTACTGGGCGGTGCCGCTGGACAGCCCGGGAGCCCTGTGCGGAGGAATCGCCGTGGAGCGGCTGGTCATCGACGGCCGCGAAACATCCGATGAGAGAGGTGAGCAAGGTGCATAAGTCGCCCAACCGTGTCCCTGCCCGCGGTGGCGCGCAGGTGCTCAGGAAGTGCGGGATAGTCATCCTGCTCGGCTGGACCGGGATTGCCGTGGCGCTCGCGTTGGCAGTGGCGTGTGGGCTGGAGATCGGCCTCGCCATCGCGAGCAACCCGTACGGCCCCTGACCGTTCAGCTCCACAGTCGGCCCGCTCTGGCCGCACAGAGTCCACTGCGAGGCCCCGTTTTTCGGCTCGTCCCCGGCGGGGAGGACTCAGGTTTGGTCGCCTCGGCCGGAGCGGGCCTCCCATCACCAGCACGAACACCAGAAGGACAGACGCATGCCCGTCAAGCGCGCACAGCGGTTCATATGCGGCCGGCGAACTCTGATGCCGGCCGCGCTGGAGCGCACCGTGCTGGAGATGGCGAATGCTCTTGATGCTGACACGTACACCCGTGACGACGTGAGCGCCAGCTTGATGTGCACTATCGAGACCCACACGGGGCCGCGGCACTACGGTGCCGTGCTCAACCTGCGCGGGCCCGAGGCGGGGACGCTGTGGGTGCTGTGGCGAGACCGCGGTGAGCCGGCCGCCGTGGTCGAGCGCGCCGACTGCCCGGCCGGACGCGAAGTGGACCACCCGTGCAGTGAGTTCGAGGGGCACCCGGGCGGTCACAGCTGGGAGTTGGAAGACCCGCCCCCGATCGCGGCCGCTTTCCCCCTCCACCGCCGACCACTGCCGTAGACGCCGGTCGTGCTTCTATCCGAACAACAAGGACCTCAATGATGAACACTGCCCTTCCCGTCCCGGCCGGGCCCCCTGCTGAATTATCCAGCCCTGGGGCGCACTGGACGATCACCACGACGACCGGGCTCAAGGTCAGCGGCTACCTCCCCGCGTGGGCGGCGGACGACCCCAGCGAGACCGGAGTGCCCGTCGAACACCTCGGCACCCGGCTCAGCGACATCAGCCACCACGCCACGTTCAGTGGGCAGGTCATCGACGCTAACAACGGGACCCTTCAGCAGATGCTTTCCAGCAGCATCGACTGCAACCCGTACGCCGAAGACCCCGACCCCCGCATCCCCACCGCCACCATCGACGTCACCGTGGCTTGCCGCATCGCTGACCTCGACCCGGATGGCCTCGCGGAGTTTGCGGCCAAACTCCGCGTCCAGGCCGACCGCCTCGACCAGGAGGTACGGCCCGCTCTTCTCGCGGCACGGCGCGACTGTGCCTCCCACCACCCCGTCGAGCGGGAAGCCACGCAGTGAGCAGCGCTGGAGCCGCCAAGGCACCCCGCACCCGGCGCCGTCCACGCCAGCTCTTCCATGAGCCCGAGGCCGTCACCTGGGCGCGGGAGAGAGCTGGGTTGACCAAGCGGGCGCTCGCGGCTCAGGTAGGAATCTCTGAGCAGTTAATGTGCGATATTGAGGCGGGTCGACGCAGCGCCACGCCGCCGAATCTCTCGATAATCGCCGAGGTCCTGGACTATCCCCTCGCTTCTCTGAAGCGAGAGCAGTGGGGAAGCCACATTTTGGGTTCGGGATTGAGGGAGCTGCGCCTTCTTCGCAAACTTGATCCCCTATCCATGGCGCGCCGAACTGGGATCGACTCTCGGGAAATCGTCAGAATGGAGTCCGGCCTCCCATGCGCCAGCGATGAGACGGTCATGCGCCTGGCTGACGTACTCGAAGTGCCCGTTGCCGCCATCACGGTCTCCGGAAAGATTCTACCCGGACAGATCGACAGCCCCCATGCCCTGATCCCCAATGGGCCGACCATACGAGCTATACGCCAGTGCCAAGGAATTGGCCTGCGCCGCATCTCCGAATTGACCGCGCAAGATGGCGGGGGGCTCGGGATTGATCGCGGCCATCTCTCACGGTTGGAACGCGGCCTCAGCAGCGCTAGCAACGACAAGATTTTGC
The DNA here is from genome assembly GCF_056859195.1 of Streptomyces sp. NH27. NCBI lineage: Bacteria > Bacillati > Actinomycetota > Actinomycetes > Kitasatosporales > Streptomycetaceae > Streptomyces > Streptomyces sp. NH27. The sequence continues at coordinate 293 of NZ_JACEGK010000003.1, read as the reverse complement.
GCCTGGCCATAGCGCTAGATGTGCCAATTATCGCCATCTCGTGTCATCCTCGAAAGGCGCCGGCCGAAGTCCGCGCATCAGTAGCACGCAAATCCGAATCCTCCCCATAGCCGCCGCGGCCGATCTGAGTCATCACGATATGGAGGAGACCTGTCAACTAGCGGATGTGACTGCTCAGGTGCTTGATTACGCGTGTGTGGGCGGTAGCCAGACGTTTCCGGCGAAGAGGTCGCGGAGGACGGTCATGGGGTTGAGGCCGTGTTTGCGGGCGGTGGAGAGGTAGGAGCGCACGA